>NZ_JBDKXK010000008.1:0-157981 GCF_039710735.1 Cupriavidus sp. DL-D2
GCGTCAGATGGTGGCCGATGAAGCCATTGACGCCGAGGATCAGGACTCGCTTTTGCTGCATAAGAAATTCAAAAAAATGGAGTGAACAAAAAAGAATTCAGCGGGAGGGGAGCGGTACGGGCCTGTTGCTCACGACCACCCGGCGCCAGTCGCGGTCCACGACGTAGAAGCGCAAGGCTGGCGAGAGTTCCAGGTAGGTCTGGGGCGACATCACGGCGAGCGCCGGAGCCTTGCCGGCCCAGTCCTTCGCAAACGTGGCAATGTCAGGCACTGCACGTTGCGGTTCCATCTCGGTGCCGAAAGTCAGCTCGTCCGCCGAGCCCACCATGGTGAGCGGATGCCCGACGTAGAACGGCAATGTATGGTCCAGCATTTCCAGGGCATAGAGCTTCATGCCGGGTGTCAGGATCTGCTTGACCTGGGGCGCAAGGCTGGCGCCGGAGGCCGGCCCGCCTACGGTCTCATGACCCAGCAGCGCCACGGTGAAGCCGACGTACATGCCGAGCGCATACATCGCCACGCTGCGCAGCACGCCACGATGGAGCAAGAGGAACGAGACGGCGATGGACAACAGCATCAGCACAAATGCCAGCGCGGCCCAGATCGCATAGGCGCGCCAGAACATGTTGGGCGTGTGGTTGGCGTTGAGCGTGGCCACCACGGGGCTGGCCAGCAGGCCACAACTGGTCAGCACGGCCATGCCCATCAACTGCTTGCGCCATGCGCGGGCGTCGATCTTGTCGAGCGCCACGCCCGCCAGGATGCCCAGTGCCGGAAACACGGGCACGATATAGCCGGGCAGTTTGGAATGCGACAGGCTGAAGAACGTGAAGATCGCGATGGCCCAGACCCCGGCCATCAGGGCCGGGCGGAACGTTGTCCGGCGATGCGCGGCGGGCAGGCGGATGGCGGCCCAGATGCGCGGAAACAGGCCGACCCATGGCAGGAATCCACCAAGAATCAGGGGCACGAAGTACACGATCGGTCCGCCCCGCGCATGCAGGTTGGAGGTGTAGCGCTGCCAGTGCTCGTGGATGAAAAAGAAGTGCAGGAACTCGGGATTGCGGGTGGAAACCAGATAGAACCACGGCGCACTGATCGCCACCATGAGCGCGGCACCGGGCAGCAGGTACAGGCGTCGCCACAGGTTCCAGTCGCGCGTGATGCAGGTATAGACCACAAGGACCAGGCCCGGCAGTGCGATACCGACAAGACCCTTGGTCAGGATCGCCACCCCCATCGCCGCCCAGCTCGCCAGCATCCATGTCCTGCGTTGGGACGCGGTGTTATCGGGGTGCTGGGCGATCAGCATGCAGGCCAGGATGCATGACATGACGCCGGCCAGGGTCATGTCGAGTGTATTGAAGTGCGCCGCCACGCTCCACATGGGCGCGGCCAGCAGTGCCAGTCCCGCAAACGCTGCGGCACGCACGCCGAACCAGCGCCAGGTGGCAAGCATCGTCATGACAATGCCCAGCAGCCCGGCCAGTGCCACGGTCAGACGCGCCTGCCATTCGCCGATGCCGAACAGCGCGTAGGCGACCGCCGTTGCCCACATATGGAAGGGCGGCTTCTCGAAGTACTTGAGTGCGTTGTAGCGGATGGTCACCCAGTCGCCGGTGGTGAGCATCTCGCGCGAAATCTCTGCGTAGCGGCCTTCGTCCGGACCCACCAGATGGCGCAACCCCAGCGTGCCAAACCAGAATACGAGCGCCACGCCGACAAACACCGCAATCCACATCAGATAGGCGTTGCCCGTTGCGAGCGGCCGATAACGGGGCAACGGTACGTCATGCGAAATAAGCGGGGGGCGCTGGGCCTCTCGTTGCAGCATCGATGAGTGTCAGGAAACGGTGATGTCGATCGCGACGGACCCGTGAGAACACAGGCCGGCACGTTTTTCCCGAGACTATCGAATGGACCTTAATCGAACATTAAGCTGTGTGGTTTCCAACACCAAAGCATCAGACCGTGACAGGAACGGCGCGCTTGCGTGCTCCCTGTACGGCGCCAGGCGCGTCGGCGCGGCATAGTAGTTAAGCTAGAATCGCGGGAAATGATTCTTATTTGTAAGTTCGAGGGGTATGGACGCGCGTCCCAGCATTCTGATCGTCGACGATCACATCAATATTCGTGACCCATTGGCCACATACTTCCGCCGCTTCGAGTTCGAAGTCGAGACCGTGGGCGACGGCAAGGCCATGCGGCAACGGCTGGAGGAACGTTCTTTCAGCCTGATCGTGCTGGACATCATGCTTCCCGGCGAAGACGGCCTGTCGTTGTGCCGCTTTGTGTCCGAGCGTGTGGGCACGCCAGTCATTCTGCTGACGGCGGTGGCCGAACAGGCCGATCGCATCGCAGGCCTGGAAATCGGCGCGTCCGACTATGTGGTGAAGCCTTTTGATCCGCGCGAGCTGGTGGCCCGGATTCGCAGTGTGCTCCGGCGCAATCGACCCGCGGAACATCGCGATATGGCGCTTCCTCCTGCGCAGCCCGAGTATCGATTCAGCTTTGGCGGATGGACGTTTGATACGCGATCCCGCGAACTCCGGAACCCCTCCGACACCGATGTGCCGATCAGCACCGCCGAATTCCACCTGCTCCGCGCGCTGGTGGAGAACGCCAATCGTGTGCTGAGTCGCAGCCAGTTGCTGAATCTCACGCAGCGGTCCGATACCGCCACATTCGATCGCAGCATCGACAGTCAGGTCAGCCGCCTGCGCAAGAAATTGGAGCCGGACCCCCGGCGTCCGGAAATGCTGAAGACGGTGCGCGGCGACGGCTACCTGCTGACGAGCCGGGTGCTGGCCGAGCCGGTATGAAGTGGTTGCCGCGCAGTTTGTCGGGGCAACTGATTGCCCTGTGGCTCCTCGCGCTCGTTGCCGCGCACGTGATTGCCGTGGTGGCGCTGACGTGGTGGCGCGCGGACAACGCGACTATCCATCCGCTATCGATTCGCACCATCGAAACACGCGTGCTGTCGGCCTATCGGGTAGCCGAGCGCTCTGCCGACGCCGAGGCCGTGCTCAAGGACATCAGCCTGCCCGATACCACGTTCACGCTGGCCATCCATCCCTTGGCCGGCTTTCCGGAGACTGGCGAACAGGAAGCGGCGATAGCCAAGCGACTGCGCACGTTGCTGGGGATATCGAACGATGTGCCGGTGTATGTGCGGCTGGAGCGGGTGGGGCCGGGCGCGCTGGAAGGCGGGCGTCCCGCGCACCGGAACGGGCTCGACCATGCGTTCCGGAGCGATCACGCATGGGGACTCGACATCGACGTCAGGCTGCCGAATGGTCAATGGCTGTTGAGCCGCAGTCTGCCGACGATGTTGCCTGCGCACTGGTCGCGCGTATTGAGTTTCTCGTTGCTCGTGGGCATGTTGCCCACCGCGCTGATCGCGCTGCTGTTTGGGCGTCGCATCATGCGTCCGCTCAGGAATCTGACGGAAGCATCGAAGCGCGTGAGTCGTGGCGAACAGGTCATCCTGCCCGCGCCTGACGGACTCAGCGGCATCCGCGAGATTACGCAGGCATTCAACGACATGCAGGCCAGTCTCACGCGCTTCGTGAACGGCCGCACGCAGATGGTGGCGGCCATCGGCCACGATCTGCGCACACCGCTGACGTCTTTGCGCATTCGCGCGGAATTCATCGATGATGAACCGCTGCGCGATGCCATGGTGCAGACGCTGGACGAGATGAGCATCATGGTCGAGGAAATCCTGGGCTTTGCGCGTGACGATGCCCTGCGCGAGCCGACGCAAGACGTGTGCTTCGAGGAACTGGTCCGAGAGGTAGTCGATCAGCAGACCATTCAGGGACGATCAGTGAGCTTCAAGAGCGAACTGGCCTCTGACGTGTTGTATCGCTGCCGCCCTGTGCATCTGAAGCGTGGACTGGGCAACATCATCGACAATGCGACGCGCTTTGGCGAAGTTCGCGTCAAGGTCCGGTCCGATGCTGTACCGGGAGCGTTGCGCATCGAGGTGGATGACAGCGGGCCGGGTATCGATCCCGAACATCTGGAACAGGTCTTCGAGCCCTTTGCGCGGCTCGATGCGGCCCGCAGCACCGAGACCGGCGGTCTTGGCCTGGGCCTGGCGATTGCACGATCGTGCATTCGCGCGCATGGCGGCGATGTCACGTTGCATAACAGGGAGACGGGCGGGCTGCGTGCCGTCATCGAACTGCCTGTCTAAGCGGCGATTGTGGCGAAACGTGGTAGCCGATCCGGCGTTGCCACACTTCGCCACAATTCAACAAATCCCAGCAACACCAAATAGTAATCATTCGCATTTTGACGGGTATGCCCGCTGTCTGGCGGCGTCGATTTGCAGTGATGACCTCTTTTGACGGGGAGGGTGATTGCTCCAGCGAAGGCTCGGCTGCACGTCAAGACCGAATGTCCTTCCTCTGGAGTTTTCCGTGCAGCAAAGAAAAATAGCCAATGCCATCCGCCTGTTGGTCTCGGGCGCGTCCGCCGGTCTCGTCCTGTTCCCGCTCGCCGTCCATGCCCAGTCCGCCACCGAATCGGTATCCGGCGCGGCCAGCGGCAACGTGCTGCCGCAGGTCACGGTCACCGGTCGTGGCATTGAAAACACGAACGATGCATCGCTCGGCATTTCGCGGCTGCCGGAAACGGTCAAGGAAACGCCCAAGACCATCAACGTGGTGCCGAGGGAAGTCATCGAGCAGCAGCACGCCACGTCGCTGGAGCAGATCCTCAAGAACGTGCCGGGCATCACGATCTCCACAGGCGAAGGCAACGGCGGCCAGAACGGCGACCAGTTCCGGATTCGCGGCCTCTCGGCCAAGGGCGATATCTACGTGGATGGCCTGCGCGATTTTGGCGCGTACAAGCGCGATGCGTTCAATACGGAAAGCGTCGAAGTCATCAAGGGGCCGTCGGGCGAGAGCTTCGGCGTGGGTAACGTGGGTGGCCTGATCAACCAGACCACCAAGAAAGCCAACCTCAACACCAGTACCAGCATCGATCAGGGCATCGGCTCCGATGCCTCCTATCGCACGACGCTGGACAGCAACTTCAAGCTGAACGACACCTCGGCCCTGCGCATCAACGGCATGTTCCAGAACGGACGCGTGGCCGATCGCAACAACGTGGACGATGACCGCCGCGGCGTCGCCATCGACTTCGGTACGGGCCTGGGCACCAGCACGGAATGGCACCTGAACTATTCGTACCTGCATCGCAGTGGCGCGCCTGATTTCGGCGTGCCGCTGGCCGCGGGGTCCGATGGCATCCTGCGTCCGCTCACGCAATACGGCGTGCCGGGTATCTCGTCGTCCACCTCGTACGTGCGCAACACCGACCGCGATACCACCGATGCGCACATCGTCTCGTCGAACTTCTCGACCAGGCTCGACAACGGCATCACCATCAGCAACGACACGCGCTTCAGCTTCTACGAGCGCGATTTCTCGTCGACCAATCCGGCCTCGCTGACGTACGCCAACCTGCAGACGCTGCTGTCGGGGCGCAATGTCGCGCTGCCGTATGGCGCGGGCGGAGGCACCACCTACCTGCAGCGCGGCTGGGGTGTGCAGAACGTGTTGAGCGCCAAGGGCGAGTTCATGACCGGCAGCATCCGCCACAAGGCGATGGTCGGTCTCGACACGATCTACCAGCGAGATCATCGCGACCAGGGTAGCTGGACGGGCCGCAACAACAACCAGACCGTGGTCAACCCGGTGTTCTACAACAGCCCGAATGCGACGGTTGCCTACAACAACACGCGCGACGCCAACGCCACGAACGTGGGCGTGTTCATGAGCGACCGCGTTTACTTCAACGACCAGATCTCGCTGCTGGGCAGCTTGCGCTGGGACTACTTCCGCAGCGAATACGCCACCAGCGCATCGACGCTGGGCGGCAGCGCAGACTCGAAGAAGCTGAGCCCGGCCATCAGCGCCATCTGGGAGCCGACCAAGGACTACATGTTCTACACGTCGTTCTCGCGCACGTATCGTCCGGTGGGCACCGACATCGCCGTGGCAGTGGGCGGCGTGGGTTCCGAAGTGCCGCAGAATGGCTTCAGCAACGAGCCCGAGCGTGCTGACACCATCGAGGTTGGCGCCAAGCTGGACTTCCTCGACAAGCGGCTCGGCCTGACCGGTGCGCTGTTCCAGACCAAGAAGAGCAATGCGTACACGGTGGACCCTGCGACCGGCGACATCACCAATGGCTTCTCCGATTCTGGCGAAGGCCGGCGTATTCGTGGCGTCGAGCTTGGCCTGAGTGGTCGTATCGTCGGTGGCTGGACGGCTAGCGTGGCGTATGCCTATCTGAACGGCGAAGTCACGTCGGCCTCCACGGCGACAACCGTCGGCAACACGGCGCCGGGCGTGTCAAAGCACAACATCACGCTGTGGACGGCTTATGACATTCCGCACTCGCTGCTGCCGGTGCCTGGCCAACTGACGATCGGCGGTGGACTGCAGTACGCCACGGGCCACTGGGCGGATTCGGCGAACACCGCCAAGATGCCGGACAACTTCTCGCTCGACGCAATGATCGCGTACAGGCAGGGCAAGTACCGTATCTCGCTCAATGGCTACAACCTGACGAACCATCTGAACTATCAGTCGTCGTTTGGTGCCGTGCGTGCGGTTCCGACTTCACGTCGGACGGTGCTGCTGAACGTTGGCATGACGTTCTGATCACGGGCAACTGCGTGGCGATTGCCGGGCTTTGCGCAGACGCAAGGCCCGGGGGGGCGGAGCCGCTACCATACGGAGTCCGCGCCCCTCCACCTGCTTACCTCCGAACGCATCATGCTCGTACAGATTCCAGATGTCCTGACGCCCGAACAGATCCGCTATTGCAGGGAACGGCTCGAAAGCTCGCCATGGGTGGACGGGCGCGTCACGGCGGGCGATCTCGCTGCCAAATCCAAACACAATCTCCAGTTGCCGGTGGACAGCGCCGAGGCCCGTGAACTCGGGGAACTGATCCTTACCGTGCTCGGTGGGAACGCCACGTATCACTCTGCGGCATTGCCGCTGCGCGTGTTGCCGCCGATGTTCAATCGCTACGACACGGCCATGACGTTCGGCAGTCACGTGGACAACGCGATCCGCACCGTGCCGGGCTCGGGCGGCATGCGTATCCGTGCCGATGTATCGAGCACGCTGTTTCTCTCCGATCCCGATGAATACGAGGGTGGCGAACTGGTCATCAAGGATCTCTATGGCTCGCACACCGTCAAGCTGCCGGCGGGGCACATGGTGGTCTATCCTTCGTCCTCGCTGCATGAGGTCACGCCCGTGACCAAGGGCGCGCGATGGGCATCGTTCTTCTGGGCGCAGTCCATGGTCAAGGACGATGGGCAGCGCAGCATGCTCTACGAACTGGATCTCGCGATCATCGATATTCGCCAGCGGCTCGGCGATGACCAGGCATCCGTGCTGGCATTGGTCAACCACTATCACAACCTGCTGCGTCGCTGGGCCGAACTGTGAGCAGCATGCACATTCCCCCTGACACCGTTTCGCTGGACGACTACGAACGTCGCTTCCACGAACGCGTGGACGCGCCGATACGGGCCTACATCTCGGGCGCCGCCGCCGATGGCGTGACGCAGCGCGACAACCGCACCGCGTTCGACCGGGTCAAGCTGATGCCGTGTGCGTTGGCCGATTTCTCCAATGCTTCCGCACGATCGATTCTGCTGGGTGAAGTCCTCGAATCGCCCATCCTGATTGCACCCACCGCGTATCACAAGCTGGTGTACCCGGCGGGCGAGCTGGCAACCGCGCAGGCCGCATCGCTGACGCGCACGTGGATGACGGTCAGTACGCAGGCCAGCACGCCGCTTGAGGAAGTGGCGCGCATCGGCAGTGCGCCAGTCTGGTTCCAGCTCTATTTCCAACCGCGATGGGAAGACACGCTGACACTGGTGAGACGGGCGGAAAACGCGGGATACAAGGCGCTGGTCCTGACCATCGACGCCACGATCAGCGGCGTGCGCAATATCGAACAACGCGCGGGCTTCCGGTTGCCGCCCGATGTCCGCCCCGTCAATCTCGATGGCATGGCGCCGATGCCGACATTCGATGCGCGCAACGGCAGTCCGGTCTTCAAGGGGTTGCTCGACAACGCGCCCACGTGGGCCACCCTGCAGGCGCTGTGCCGTGAAACCCGCTTGCCCGTGGTGGTGAAGGGCCTGCTCAATCCGCTGGATGTGCCGCGCGCCATCGAGGCTGGTGCGGCAGGCATCATCGTGTCGAATCATGGAGGCCGCACGCTCGATACCGTACCGGCGACGCTGGATTGCCTGCCGGGTGTGGTGGCGGCGGTCAACGGCGCAGTGCCTGTACTGCTCGATGGCGGTGTCCGACGCGGGACCGATGTGTTCAAGGCCATCGCGCTCGGCGCCTCCGCCGTTATGATCGGTCAGCCCGTGTTGCATGCACTGGCCGTGGGTGGCATGCCGGGCGTAGCCCACATGCTGACGTTGCTGCAAACCGAATTCGAAATCGCCATGGCCCTGATGGGTTGCGCGACGCTCGATGCCATCGATCGGTCGAAGGTCATCACGGCGCTGTAGGTCGTGCCACATGTCGATGCGATCGATGCAACAAAAAAACGCCAACCCGCGAAGGTTGGCGTTTTTCTTGGAACGTACTACCGGAACAGACGCGATCAGAACTGGTTCATCGTGTTGTCCTTGCCCGCTGCCTTCAGGGCGGCGTCGCCGCTGAAGTATTCCTTGTGGTCGTCACCGATGTCCGAGCCGGACATGTTCTGGTGCTTCACGCAGGCGATGCCCTGGCGGATTTCCTTGCGCTGCACGCCAGCCACGTAGCCCAGCATGCCCTGGTCGCCGAAGTATTCCTTGGCCAGGTTGTCCGTGGACAGTGCGGCGGTGTGGTACGTCGGCAGCGTGATCAGGTGGTGGAAGATACCGGCTTCGCGTGCGGCATCGGCCTGGAACGTACGGATCTTCTCGTCGGCTTGCTTCGCCAGTTCCGTGTTGTCGTACTCCACGCTCATCAGTTGGCTGCGTTCGTAGGCCGACACATCCTTGCCTGCGGCTTGCATCGCGTCATAGGCTTGCTGGCGGAAGTTCAGGGTCCAGTTGAACGACGGGCTGTTGTTGTACACCAGCTTGGCGTTCGGGATCACCTTGCGGATTTCCTTGACCATGTTGCCGATCTGCGCGATGTGCGGCTTTTCGGTTTCGATCCACAGCAGGTCGGCGCCGTTCTGCAGCGCGGTGATGCTGTCCAGCACGCAACGTGCTTCGCCCGTACCGGCGCGGAACTGGAACAGGTTGCTCGGCAGGCGCTTCGGACGCAGCAGCTTGCCATCGCGCTTGATGATCACGTCACCGTTGCCCAGTTGGTCCGGGGTCAGTTCTTCGCAATCGAGGAACGAGTTGTACTGGTCGCCCAGGTCGCCCGGCGTGTGGGTCACGGCGATTTGCTTGGTCAGGCCGGCACCCAGCGAATCGGTACGCGACACGATGATGCCGTCGTCCACGCCCAGTTCCAGGAACGCGTAGCGAATGGCGCGGATCTTGGCCAGGAAGTCCTCGTGCGGCACGGTGACCTTGCCGTCCTGGTGGCCGCACTGCTTCTCGTCGGACACCTGGTTTTCGATCTGGATGCAGCAGGCACCGGCTTCGATGAACTGCTTGGCCAGCAGGTACGTTGCCTCGGCATTGCCGAAACCAGCGTCGATGTCGGCGATGATGGGCACCACGTGCGTCACGTGGTTGTCGATCTTTTCCTGGATCGCGGCCTTGGCAGCGCCGGTGGCAGCGTCCAGTTCGCGGAACAGGCCGCCCAGTTCACGGGCATCGGCCTGGCGCAGGAATGTGTACAGTTCGCGGATCAGCGCGGTCACCGACGTCTTTTCGTGCATCGACTGGTCCGGCAGCGGACCGAACTCCGAGCGCAGCGCAGCGACCATCCAGCCCGACAGGTACAGGTAACGGCGTTCGGTGCTCTTGAAGTGCTTCTTGATGGAGATCATCTTCTGCTGGCCGATGAAGCCGTGCCAGCAACCCAGCGACTGCGTGTACTTGGACGAGTCGGCATCGTAGGCGGCCATATCGGCGCGCATGATCTTGGCCGTGTACTTGGCAATGTCCAGACCCGTCTTGAACTTGTTCTGGGCGCGCATGCGTGCGGCGTATTCGGGATTGATGGCATCCCAAGCGCTGCCCTGCATTTCCTTCAAACCAGCAACTGCCTTGATGTCGTCTTGATATTGGGCCATGTGTCTCTCCTAAGGGCTTGAGCGCTTCCGCAAAAAGTTTTTGGGGGGTGCTTCACGGTTTGTCGAAGCGAACCGCATGGACAAAATTGTAGTCCTCGCTTGATGCGTCGCAACAAGGTCTTATATAAGACATAAGACTTAATTTATCTTTATATTTCAACGAGATAGCTCTTGTATTTCGTGATGTGGAACGATTTTTCAGGCCACGAAAACAGCGCGCCGGAGAAATCCGGCGCAAATCCCGCAATGTGAAACGTGCTTTCAGGTGTCGAAGCGCGGAAGTCAGGCGGCCATGCGTTCGGTCACCTCGCAGGAAGGTCCGTCGGTAAGGGCGAGCTGGTCGGCCAGTTTGCGCAATTCGAGAGGATCGGGGCGAATCCGCAGCCAGAGTGAACGGCTGCGCGGCTAGTGAATGTGGCTGCGCACGAGGAACGAACCCCAGACCCAGCCTCCCTCGACGCGGCACCAGTCGTCGGCCTTGCATTCGTAGAGGCGCAGGATCTGGCCTTGTCTGAGGATGCCGATTACCCGACCGACGCCGCCTGGGATGTCATAGAGATCGACGTCCGAGATGATGAACGTGTTCGTCTGCGGCGAGGCGCTTCGACCCAACGCCATCATCGGGGCCAGTCCCTGGATGGGTTTCGGCACGTTCTGAGCCAGCACGCCAGGTTCTGCGGCATTGAAATTTCCGGTCGGGTCATATTCGCAGGCCCAGAGCGTGCCTTGCGTCTGACCCTGCGAGCAGGTGTTCTTGGCGCAGCCCAGCTTCGTGGTCGCGCGCCATATCACCTGAGTAAAATGGCCGGTCACTTTCTTGGGGTTGTTCGCAGGGTTGCAGGCGTCTCCGAATACCGATCCCGAATCGTCTTCCCCCGCCAGTTTCGGGGAGGGGTTGTCGAAGTTGTAAACATTGCTCTCGCAATACCACTGCCGGGCAGCTTCCTTCGCGGTGCGGCTGGGCCAGCCGAACGAGAGATTCTCGCCATAACGATAATTGGGATCGGTCCCACATCCGCGCGGACTCTGGTGGCAGAAATACTCGTCGTTATTGGCGTTCTTGGCCTTGTGGCAGCCGGCCACCCATGCCTTCGCGTTATTGGCCAGTTCGGTCGACCATGTCAATGGCGCCACGCCGTGTCTGGCGCGATAGGTATTGTGCTCGGTGCACATTTCCAGGTCGTCGCCGGACAGGCCCGCGCATCCTGTTCCGGTTGACCCGGTTGATCCGGTCCCAGGTCCTGTACCGGGAACCACCTGCGCAAACGCGCCGCAAATCAATCCCAACGCATTGACGTGCCGGCCATATCGACCTTGCACACCGACGGCCGCCTCGCCGTTCGGGCACGGCTGAATCTCGGTGGGGAAACGGGAAAATCCCGGAGGCTCCTGACCGAGCCTGAAATTGCTGCGATCCGGGCCAGTGGTGGAGCGGCAATTCAGATCGATGGTCAGGACCTGACGATTCCCCTCAGTGAATAACATGCCGAGGCCCGACACGATTTTGCCGGCGCCGCACGTACCTTGAGAGGGGCCGCCCCCATTTCCGCCGCGCGTTGGCCCATTCGACTGCGTGCCGATCGAACCGTCAGGGTTGATGGCGCCGCAGGTAATCGACATCTGATCTATCCACGCACCCGAACGCACGCGCATGCCAATCAGGAACTGGCCGGCAGGGCATACATCCCGGGCACTGGAGTCGCCGCCTCCGCCCACCGGCGCATATTCCTTGGCGGCGAGGGCGGGAATGGAGTGGAAGGCCGTGAGCCAGACCAGAAGGATCATCGAAACGATCGCAATCTGGTTTGGCGAGGTGGTGTCTGCTGCCGTGCGCGTTGTCATCGCAGGCCCCCCATTTGTTGTTTCTTGTTCTTGCACGCGGGACATGTGGATGCGGGTCCGGGCAATGGCTCCAGCCTAGAAACGCGCGTTCGAAATGCAAATGCACTTCGCTTCCATCTGATCTGCAAGACGTTTCAACGATAGATATCTGTCGGGGTGTTGCTGTGCGGTGAACGGCGCATCAAATATCGTGCGGCGGTTCTGATACCGAATCATTCTGTGTAATATCGCCATTACTCAATTTCTGACCTGACCGGGGTATGGCGGATCTTTCAGGCGAATCGTCGCTGCTCGAGATCGCGGATCGTTCGATCCAGAATGTCTTCCTGGTAGATGCTTCCGGGAAGATTCAGTACGTCAACCGGAACTGCTCGGCCACGCTGGGTTTTGCGGCGTCCGACCTCATTGGTCTTCCCATCCTTGATCTCGTGGTCCCGGGCGATCGTACAAAGACGCTGAACGAGGCCCAACAAGTCCTGGCCGGCAAGCGTCGCGAGGGATTCGAAAACCGCTATCAGCACCGCAGTGGTGCCGATGTTCATTTCCGATGGTCCGCGCGATGGCTGGAAGCCAACCAGCTACGACTCGGCATCGCCCAGGATGTCACGGACCTGCACCACAATCGCTGCGGCTTGCTACTGCCCGATACCGTGGTGGACGCATTGGCGTCTTCCGAACGCGATGTGCTTTTTCTATTATTGACGTCGGCATCCGAAGCGCAGATTGCGGATCGGACAGGCATGAACCAGCGCGAGGTGCTGACGTGTGTTGCCAGCATCTATCGCACGCTCGGTGTCAGAGGCAGGCTGGGATTGTTCACGCTCTGCCTGGGCGGACTGGAGTCCGCGTCGCCGCATGGTGGCTAGCGTGATCGATGGTTGTGCTTCAGTAGTGACGCATTTGGCGGCCTGACGCATCAGGCAAATCAAGCGGATCGAACGCGGAAAGGCCATGTGTCCTGTCCCATCGCCGCACAGAAAGGATGGATATGGACTATCAACTTCAAGGCAAGTTGGCGCTGGTCAGTGGATCGAGCAAGGGCATCGGGTTTGCCATTGCGGCGGGACTGGCGCGCGAAGGGGCAGAAGTCATCCTGAACGGGAGATCGGACCGTTCCGTGGCCGAGGCGCTCGATAAACTGGCGGCCACGGTGCCCAACGCGCGCGTGCACGGCTATGCAGGCGACCTGTCGACCGTTGCAGGCGTGGAAGGTCTGGTCGCAAAGTTTCCCACGGTCGACATCCTCGTCAACAATCTCGGGATGTTCGACCCCAAGCCGTTCGAGGACATCCCCGACGCTGACTGGCAGATGTTCTTCGACGTCAATGTCATGTCTGGCGTGCGGTTGTCCCGCGCCTACCTGCCGGCGATGAAGAAGAAAAACTGGGGGCGCATCGTATTCATCAGCAGCGAGAGCGGCGTCCAGATTCCCGTCGAAATGATCCACTACGGCATGACCAAGACTGCACAGCTCGCCATCTCGCGCGGCTTGGCGGAATCGTGCGCGGGCACGGGTGTCACGGTGAATGCCGTGCTGCCAGGACCGACAAGCTCGGAAGGCGTCAGCGATTTTGTGGAGAAGCTGTCCGGTGGCCAGTCGTTCGAAGCCTTCCAGAAGCAGTTTTTCGAACAGGCTCGTCCCTCGTCGCTGCTGAAGCGCTTTATCACACCGGAGGAAGTGGCGAACCTGGTCGTCTATGTCTGCTCGCCCGCATCGGCGGCCACCAATGGCGCGGCATTGCGTGCCGATGGCGGGGTGGTGCGCTCGGCGTTCTGACGTTGGCCCGAGTCCGCGCCGAGGCCATCGGCGCGGGTTACCCCGCGGTGCGCTTCATGCGCGTGGTGACCGAGAACGTCTCTGCCGGATGGATCGTTACCGATACCTCGAACGTTTCACCGGCCTCATCGAAATAGCGACGCACGATCTTCAGGACCGGCGCGCCCAGTTCGAGCCCAAGCGCATCGCCAATGCGCGCATCCTGCAGCGTCGAGGCGCGCACCTCCTGTTCGATCTCCGCAATCGGGCGGCCATGACGTGATTCGATCAATGAGCTGACCAGCACGTCGGGTGTATCACGCACAGTGGCTCCGATATCGGCATAGCTGGCATCGACATAGATGTCGGTCCACGCCATCGGCGCAGCACTGTCACCATCGTCCAGCCGGACGCTGGAAATGCGCAGCCACTGCGTATCGGGTGCGCCGCCCAGGTCGGCTGCCACTTCGGCTGGCGCGGTCACAGTCTCCACCGACTGCACCACGCGGCGGTGCGCTTCACCAAACTGCATCAGGTCTTCCACCGACGCCAATGTCGGCTTGAACACGGCTTTCGGCCGGGTGGCCTCCACGCGCGTGCCCACGTTCTTGCGGCGCGACACCAGCCCCATGTCCTGCAACTCCTGCAACACCGCCCGAATCGTGTAGCGGCTGGCCTGGAATTGCTCGCATAGCTCGAACTCTGTAGGCAGCAGGGCGCCTACCGGGAAACGGCCCGTGGTGATGCCGTCCAGCAGCGCGCGGCTGATCTCTGCGGAATTTGTCTTGCTCATTGGCCCTTTCACTGCACGTGCACCATTTCAGGGTTAACACTGATTTCTCAAATATGTTCGAACATATTTAATGGTGCATATGTTCGAACATATACGAATTTCTGCACGATTGCCACAAGGTCGCACCATGCCCAACTACACGATTCCCGCCGCCAGCACCGTTGTCGATTCCGCGTTGTTCCGAGATGCCTTCGGCACCAAGGCCATGCGCGAGATTTTCTCGGACGGCGCGCTGGTCCAGCGATACATCGACGTCGAAGTCGCCCTGGCCAAGGCCGAGGCCCGCGTCGGCGTCATTCCCGCGGATGCCGCCGAAGCCATCGCCCGGGAATCGCGCATCGAGCGGATCGACTTCGACCACATGCGCGAGGAAACCGACATTGTCGGCTATCCGATCCTGCCGCTGGTGCATCAACTGGTGGAAATGTGCGGTGAAGCCGGTCGCTACGTCCACTGGGGTGCCACCACGCAGGACATCATGGACACCGCCGTGGCGCTGCAGGTGCGCGATGCACTGGACAGCATCGATGCCGATATCCGCGAGCTGCGCCGCATCCTGGCCGACCTCGCCGTGAAGCATCGCGATACCCCGATGGCTGGCCGTACCCACTTGCAGCAAGCGTTGCCGGTGACGTTCGGCTACAAGGTGGCGATCTGGCTGGCGATGTTCGATCGCCATCAACAGCGACTGGCCGAACTGCGCCCGCGCGTGGCCGTGGTGGAGTTTGCCGGTGCTGCCGGCACGTTGGCGTCGCTGGGTGACAAGGGCTTCGACGTGCAGCGTGCGCTGGCTCAGGAACTGGATCTTGGGGTGCCGGCAACCACCTGGCACGTAGCACGTGACGGGTTTGCCGAAGCCGTGAACCTGCTGGCGCTGATCACCGGATCGCTCGGCAAGATTGCGCTCGACATCATGATCATGGCCTCCACGGAATTCGCGGAGGTCTACGAGCCTTTCGTGAAGGGGCGGGGCGCCAGCAGCACCATGCCGCAGAAGCGCAACCCGATTTCGAGCGAACTGATGCTTGCCGCATCGAAGGCCGTGCGCCAGCACGCCGGCCTGATGGTGGATGCCATGGTGCAGGACTTCGAGCGTGCCACCGGCCCGTGGCATGCCGAGTGGATCGCCATTCCCGAGAGTTTCATCCTGACTGCCGGCGCACTGCATCAAGCGAAATTCGCGCTGGGCGGCCTGATCGTCGATGTGCCGCGCATGGCGCAGAACCTCGGCATTTCCAAGGGTTTGATCGTGGCCGAGGCCGTGATGATGCGCATGGCGCCCCATATCGGCCGCCAGCAGGCGCACGACGTGGTCTACGACGCTTGCCGCACCGTGAACGAGAAGGGCGGCACGCTGGCCGAAGCACTGCTCGCATTGCCCGCTGTCACGCAGCACTTCGACCGTGCGGCCATCGAACACATGGTGGACCCGGTGAACTATCTGGGCCTGGCACCGCAAATGGTGGATCGCGCCATCGCGCTGTCTGGCGAAGTGGCCTGAGCGCCGGCATTCGGCTACCCGTCCAGAGGAGACAGACATGAATACCGCATCCACACAGATTCCAGACGTTCCAACACCCAGGCGCCTGCCCTGGTATCGCCGCCTTGGCATGCAGGTGCTGGTGTCGCTGATACTCGGCATCGCGGTGGGCTTCGCGTTTCCGGCATTCGCGGCAAAGCTCAAGCTGCTGGGCGACATGTTCCTGTCGCTCATCAAGGCCGGCGTCGCGCCGCTGGTATTCCTGACCATCGTCCATGGCATTGCTTCGGCGGGCGACGTCAAGAGTGCGGGGCGCGTGGGCTGGCGATCCATTCTCTACTTCGAGGTGATCTCCACCATCGCGCTGATCATCGGCATGGTGGCTGGCAACCTGCTGGAGATCGGCAAGGGCATGAGCAGCGTTGGCGCGGCCAGTGCGGCGCCAGTGGTCAAGGCGGCTGCACCGCAGGGCTTCCTGGAGTTCATGGCGCATATCGTGCCGGACAACTTCGTGGGCGCCTTCGCCAAGGGCGAACTGCTGCAGGTGGTGGTGCTGGCCGTGATGGTTGGCATCGGCATCCTGGCCATTCCGGAGACCCGTCGCGTCAAGATCAATGAAGGGCTCGACAACATCTCCGAGGTGCTGTTCTCGTTCATCAATCTCGTGATGAAGCTCGCGCCGATCGGCACGTTTGGCGCAGTGGCCTACTCCGTGGGCAGCAACGGCTCCGCCGTGCTGCTGGCGCTGGCCGAGTTCGTGCTGAGCTTCTATGCCGTGGTGATCGTGTTCATTGCCGTGGTGCTCGGCCTTGTGGCGCGACTGGCAGGGTTCAGCCTGTGGCGATTCCTGCGATACATCAAGGATGAAATCCTGATCGTGCTGGGCACGGCATCGTCGGAGAGTGCGCTGCCTCGCCTGCTGATCAAGCTGCAACGCCTGGGCTGCGCCAAGCAAACGGTTGGACTGGTGCTGCCCACGGGTTATGCCTTCAACCTCGATGGCACTTCCATCTTCATGGCGATGGGGGTGATGTTCATCTCCCACGCCTACGGTGTGCCGTTGTCGCTCGATCATCAGCTTGGCATTCTGGTGCTGATGCTGCTGACGTCGAAGGGGGCTGCAACGGTCTCCGGTGGTTCCTTCGTCGTATTCGCCGCCACGGTGACATCGACGGGCGTGTTGCCGGTGGAAGGGCTTGCGGTGATCTTTGGCGTCTACCGTTTCCTGTCGATGGCGATCTCCACCTGCAACACCATCGGCAACAGCGTGGCGACGGTGGTGGTAGCCAAGTGGTCCGGCACGTTCGATGCCGACACTGCGAAACGTCATCTATACCCGGAGCTGTATCCGAATACCGCGCAGGCCGATGCCGCACTCGACGACGGCAACCTGCTGGGCGAGGACGCCGATCAGGTCGGCCCGCATTCCAGCGGCATACCGCTGGCGCGCGCCACGGCCCGCTAATCCCATTTCATAAAAAATTCAGGCAGGAGACAACCCATGCAACCCTTCACTCCCTTTGTGCGCGCCACACTTGCCGTCGTTACGCTTGCTGCCGCTACGTCGGCCCACGCACAGGCGTGGCCCAACAAGCCGATCACATGGATCGTGCCGTTCGCGGCGGGTGGTCCCACCGATGCACTGGCGCGCAATATCGCCGAGCGCGTGTCACGCGAGGTGGGGCAGTCGATCATCATCGACAACTCGCCTGGAGCGGGCGGCACCGTTGGCGCGACCAAGGCTGCGCGCGCACAGGCAGATGGCTACACGATGCTGGTGGGCCATATGGGTTACATGGGCGCTGCACCCGCGCTGTACAAGAAGCTGCCCTACGACCCGGTGAAGGATTTCGCGCCGGTGTTTCGCTTCCCGGACACGCCGATGGTGCTGATGGTGCGCAAGGACCATCCTGCCAAGGACGTGAAGGCGCTGGTCGAGTACGGCAAGCAGAATCCCGGCAAGCTGTTCATCAGCAATGCGGGCATGGGCTCGACGTCCCATCTCATCGCGGCGATGTTCGCGTCGGCGGCGGGCATCAAGGTATCGCTGGTGCCGTACAAGGGCGCAGGACCGGCGCTGATCGATGTGATTGGCGGTCAGGTCGATGGCATGTTCGACCAGACTAACACCGCGTTGCCGCAGATCACGGAAGCGAAGGTGCGCCCGCTGGCGGTGACATCCGCCACGCGCGTGGCCCAACTCAAGGATGTGCCGACCCTGGCTGAAACCGTGGTCCCTGGCTTCGAGGCCGCTACGTGGTACGGCATCTATGCACCGAAGGGCACGCCGCAGCCGGTGATCGACAAGGTGCAGGCGGCCTACCTGAAAGTCATGAACGACAAGGCGTTCACGGATCGACTATCCGCCCAGGCTATCCAGATGCTGCCGGCTGACAAGTACACGGCCAGTGCGCTGGGAAAGCACACGGAAACCGAAGTGGCGCGCTGGAAGGTGCTGGCAGCCAAGGCGAACATCTCGCTGGATTGAACGATGACGATGACGCGCACAGAGCACGACGCCTTTGGGCCAGTGGATATTCCTGCTGTCCGGTACTGGGGTGCCCAGACCCAGCGCGCGCTCGCCGTGTTCGATATCGGCACCGAGCGGCTTCCCGAGTGCCTGATCCATGCATTCGGCCTGCACAAGATGTCGGCGGCAGTTGCCAATTTGCAGTGCGGCCAACTCGACGCCGATATGGCGCAGGCGATTGTTGCGGCAGCGGCCGAGGTGCGCAGCGGTGCATTCGACGCGCACTTTCCGCTGACGATCTGGCAGACCGGGTCCGGCACACAGACCAACATGAATGCCAACGAGGTCATCGCCAATCGCGCTAACGAGCGTCTGGGCGAACCGCTCGGCACCAAGCGTCCGATCCATCCCAACGATCACGTCAATCGTTCGCAGTCGTCCAATGACAGCTTTCCGACGGTGATGCATTTGAGCGCCGTGCTGGAAGTCGAAGACCGGTTGCTCCCTGCATTGGCCGCACTGCGCGATAGCTTGCAGGCACGCTCGGTGGCCTTCGCGGACATCCTCAAACTGGCGCGAACGCATCTGATGGATGCGGTGCCCACCACCCTGGGACGCAGCTTCGAGGGGTTTGCGGCGCAGGTTGGATATGGCATCGAGCGCGTGGAAGCCACGATGCCGCGCCTGCTGTCGCTGCCGCAAGGCGGTACGGCGGCAGGCACAGGACTCAACGCGCCGGCAGGATTCGCGGAAGCCTTCTGCGCGGAGGCGAGCCGCCTGACTGGACTGCCATTCCGCCCGAGCCCGTGCAAGGTGGAGGGCATGGCCGCGCACGATGCGTTGCTGGAGCTGTCCGGCGTGCTGAACGTCATCGCCGTCTCGTTCATCAAGATTGCGAACGACCTGCGATGGATGAGTTCCGGGCCACACTGCGGAATCGGCGAACTGCTGATGCCCGATGACGGCCTGACCTCATCGATCATGCCGGGAAAGCGGAATCCCACCATCCTGGAGGTGATGGTGCAGGCCGGCATGCAAGTCGCTGGCAATCACGTCACGGTCACGATGGCGGGGGCATCGGGCAGCTTCGAACTGAATGTGGCGAAACCAGTGCTGATCCACAACGTGCTGCAGTCGATCCGTGTACTGGCCGACAGCGCGCGTACCGTGGCGGAACGCGTGATTCCAGGACTGGAACCGAACCGCGAGCGGCTCGCACGCCAACTCGACAGCCCGCTACTGGCCGCTACAGCGCTGAATCCACACATCGGCTATGACAAGGCGGCGCGCATCGTAGCCTACGCCAAGGCGCATGGCATGGCCGCGCGCGAGGCGGCCATCGCACTCGAAATCCTGAGTGGCGACGAGTACGACGCGCTGGTGGATCTGGCGCGCATGGCGCGGGGAGGGGGCTGAGATTCTTGGCGAAGGAGTATCTACACCTCCTTCGTCTCGAAAATCAGCAACTCCATCCCGGCCTGTGCGAAGTTTGCCAGGTCAGCCACTGCGGCAGCACCTTCTGGCGAAGCAAGCGATGCCTGAAGGTCTGCCATCGAATCGAAGCTCAGTATCGCTGCCAAATGGAACGGACCATCCCCTCCGATGGGCCCGTCGTTGACCTCGTAGCTGCGCAGGCCGGGCATCGTCTTGGCGATGGGGATGTGTCGGGTGAAGTAGTGGGAATCGAACTCGGCCGTGTCGGCAGGCGTCTTGTATAGCGCGATGAGCTTTGCCATTTGCTTTCTCCAGTGACGAAGCGCACTTGGGTGCGCGCTTCCTGGAGCGAAGCATAGGGGCGTTCAAGCGGCTGGCGTATGCGCCGTCCGCATGATGATTGACGATGGTCAGAGGAGCCCCAGAGCGCGCAGCCTGGCATGAACGCGATGATGGGCGACGTCATCAATGTGGCCGGATGGACATCGGGTCTGGCGCCGCGGTGGAAGGGTGTGGCGAAAGAGGCCAACATCAGCCTCGATTGACTGCCTGCGGCGCGTTACAGCCGATATTGCTGCGCGTGCAGATAGGCGTCGCGCGACGGCAAGAGATGCGAGGCGCAGAGGGACACCAAGGCATCGATATCTCCCTTCTGCAGCGCCGCGATCATTTGCCAGTGTTCCTTCTGCGCGCGCTCGCGATACTCGGCAGACACGAGCGAGGCAAAGCGGATCGGGTGGGTCTGTCGCGCAAACTCGGCAATCGCCTTTTGCAGCGTCTGGTTGCTGCAAAGGCTGAAGAGTTCGCGATGGAAGGCCAGGTTGACGCGGAACACGGTGCGCGCATCGCCTGCCGCAACGGCGGCATCGTGTTGCTTTTGGATGGCGATCAGATGCTCGATGCGTGAAGGCACGCGCTCCATGTCGATGCGCCTTGCCGCCTCGGTCTCGAGCATGGTCCGCACTTCGTACAGTTCCTTGACCTCCTGAGCCGAAAACGATCGAACGAGCGCCCCCACGTTCTTGCGCCGTTCGATCAGCCCCATCCGGTCCATGGCGGCCAACGCATCGCGGACGACGTGACGTTTCACGTTGAACCTCACCATCAAGTCGTCTTCGACCAGCCGCTCGCGCGGATGAAGCCGGCCGAAGACGATGTCTTCCTCAAGCGCGGCAACCATGGCGCTCAGCGCGTCGGGCGTTGTAGAAGAGGACTCATCGCCAGTTTCCATGGCGGTGTTCAGCGTGTCGGAGATGGACATCGGGTGGGTTGCGCCGGCCAAGGGGCGCGGCGCAGGATGACGTGGCGGAAAGTAAGCCGTCATTTTGACCTATTTTTCGATGCCCCAAGCGTCGCGAGGTTACTCTGCCTTGCCCGGTACTTTCCCTCGTGCTTCCACCGCTCGCAGGAAATCAAAGTCCACGCCCTGATCCGCCTGGTTCACGCTGGTGAGGAACAGCTTGCGATAACCACGATCCGCAGTGGGTACGGTCACCGGGTTTTCCTGCTGCCGCCGGGCCAGTTCTTCGTCGCTGACATCCAGCGTCAACTCCCGTCGCGCCACGGACAGGCGAATGCGGTCGCCGTTGCGGACCTGAGCCAGCGGACCGCCAATCGCGGCTTCCGGTGTGACGTGCAGCACGATGGTGCCGAAGGCCGTGCCGCTCATGCGGCCATCCGAAATCCGCACGATATCCTTGACGCCGGCCCGCGCCAGTTTGCGCGGAATGGGGATGTAGCCTGCCTCGGGCATTCCGGGCGCACCCTTCGGGCCGATGTTCTTCAATACGAGGATGTCGTCGGCGGTGACATCGAGATCATCGCTGTCGATGCGGTTTGCCAGATCCTCGGCGTTCTCGAAAACCACCGCACGACCCTCATGCTCCATGAGCTTCGGATGCGCGGCCGACTGCTTGATGATCGCGCCACCGGGCGCAAGATTTCCTTGCAGCACGGCGATGCCACCTTGCGGATAGATGGGGTTGTCGCGCGAACGCACAACGTCCTGCTGGAACCCCGGGCCGGCTCGTTCGATTTCTTCGCCCAGCGTACGGCCCGTCACCGTTAACGCATCGAGCTTGAGCAGCGGCTTCAACTCGCGCAGCAGCGTTGCCATGCCCCCGGCATGGTGGAAGTCCTCCATGTAGTGATCGCCGGAAGGCTTCAGGTCCAGCAGCACCGGCGTATCGCGCCCCATCCGGTCCAGGGCGGCCAGATCGATGTCATAACCCATGCGCCCTGCGATAGCCGCCAGGTGCACGATGCCATTCGTCGAGCCGCCAATCGCCAGAAGCACCCGCATCGCGTTTTCGAAGGCAGCGGGGGTGAGGATCTTGTCGATGGTCAGCCGCTCCTTCGCAATGCGGACCGCTTCGGTTCCCGTCTGCTCTGCCACGCGGATGCGGTCGGCTGTCACGGCTGGCGGGGACGCACCACCCGGCACGGTCATCCCAAGCGCCTCGGCAATGCAAGCCATCGTGCTGGCCGTGCCCATGACCGAGCAGGTCCCAACGCTGGCCACCAACTGATTGTTCACGTCCGAGATCTCTTCCGCATCGATTTCCTCCGCGCGGAACTTGCCCCAGTAGCGTCGGCAATCCGTGCAGGCGCCTACACGTTCGCTGCGGTGCGAGCCGGTCAGCATCGATCCTGTGATCAGTTGAATGGCGGGGATACCGGCGGAGGCCGCGCCCATCAACTGGGCAGGCACGGTCTTGTCGCAACCGCCGATCAGCACCACGGCATCCATCGGCTGCGCGCGAATCATCTCCTCGGTGTCCATCGACATCAGGTTGCGCAGATACATGCTCGTGGGCGCCGAGAAACTCTCGTGAATGGAAATCGTCGGGAAGTCCATCGGCAGGCCGCCCGCCAGCATCACGCCGCGCTTCACGGCCTCGATCAGTTGCGGCGCGTTGCCATGGCAGGGGTTGTAAGCGCTGCCGGTGTTGACGATGCCGATGACAGGACGATCCAGCGCGGCATCGGTGTAGCCCGCGCCTTTGATGAACGCCTTGCGCAGAAACAGCGAAAAACCGCGGTCGCCGTAGTTGGTGAGGCCCTTCGATATGCCGGTGGCTGCGGCTTCGGGAGCGATGTCATGGCGCGAGGCGGCGCCTTTGGGGTCTTGGTCTTCGTTGGGCATGGGGTTTCCTGCTGGTACTGGGGACAGGCTCGCACCTGATGTTTCGTTGGACTGAAGCATAGCCCATGTCCCCTCAGATTGTCGTCAGTGATATCACCTATATTATTAATAATATGGATGACTAGGATTCGGCCTAGCCTCGGCGCCTGGCCGAGTGCGCTTCTATACATAACGACATGGAAGGAGATCCTATGCATCGACCATCTAAATCAGGCGGTATTCACCGTCGACAACTGCTGGCAGCGGCCGTTGCCCTGGCCAGCACCATCGCGTTTCCTGCGCTGGCAAGGGCCGACTATCCGGAGAAGCCCATCAAACTGGTGGTGCCCTACACCCCAGGAGGTGCGACGGATGTCATCGCTCGCGTGGTGGCGCAAAGACTGACGGTTTCGCTCGGGCAGCCGGTCGTGGTGGAGAACAAGGCTGGCGCCGCAGGCAACCTGGGTGCTGCCTATGTGGCGCGAGAGAAGCCCGATGGCTACACGCTGATGTTGGGCGCGCTGACCAGTCACGCCATCAACAGCGTGTTGTTGCCGGCGTCCGCAGGTTTCACGATGGACAAGAGCTTTGCGCCCGTTGCGGTGGTGGGGCGTGTGCCGTTGGTCGTGGCGGTCGGGCCTTCGTTCAAGGGCAAGACGCTGGCCGACTTCATCGGTACGGCAAAGGCGAAGCCTGGCGGTTTGAACTATGGGTCGTCGGGCAATGGTTCACCGCAGCATCTTGCGGCGGAACTGTTCAAGCGCCAGGCCGGTGTCGACCTCACCCACGTGCCATACAAGGGCAGCAGTCCCGCGCTGAACGACTTGATGGGTGGGCAGGTGGACGTGGTCTTCGATACGCTGCCCGCCACCCAGTCGTTCATCAAGGGTGGCCGGTTGCGTGCGCTGGCTTCGGCCACGCCCCAGCGCGTGCTGCCCGATGTCCCCACGGCAGGTGAGGCGGGGCTATCAGGGTTCGAAGTCAGTTCGATGTTCGGCCTGCTGGCGCCTGCAGGCACGCCGCCGCCGGTCATCGGCAAGCTGAGCGCCTCGCTGAAAGACATCATGGCCCTGCCGGAGGTCAAGGCCGCGCTGATTGGCCAGGGTGTCGTGCCGGTCTACACGACACCGGACCAGGCCCGCACGCAGATTGACGAGGAGGTGGGGCGGTGGGCCAAGGTCATCCGGGAGTCGAACATCCGGGCCGACTGAGAGGCCGACTGAGAGCCTGACCGAGTGGCCGGCTCAGACCGAACGCATGAGTCCACCGTCGATGCGGATGTTCTGGCCCGTGATGTACCCCGCGCCCTCGGACAACAGGAACGATATGGTCGCGGCCACTTCCTCGGCGGTGCCATATCGTCCCATCGGTACGGACTCCCTGCGCGCATCGACCTCGGGAAGGCTGTCGATCCATCCGGGCAGCACGTTGTTGATGCGGATGTTCTTCGGCGCATAGGTGTCGGCGAACAGCTTCGTAAAGCTGGCCAGACCGGCGCGGAACACGGCGGATGTCGGAAACATGGATGCCGGCTCGAAGGTCCACGCGCTGGTGATATTGACGATTGCGCCGCTGCCTTGCGCCTCCATGAAAGGCGTGACCAGACGGATGGCACGGACCGCGCTGAGAAAGTACACATCCATGCCGATGTGCCAATCCTCGTCGGTGATGTCGAGTACCGGGCCACGCGGGCCGTGTCCGGCAGAATTCACCAGCGCGTCGATCCGTCCCCACCTTTCCATGGCGAGATCGACCAGGCGCCGAACATCGTCATTGGACTGGTTTGATCCGGTGACACCGATACCGCCCAGCTCTTTGCCAAGGGCTTCGCCCTTGCCGGATGAGGACAGCACGGCAACGTGGTATCCGTCCTGTGCGAGCCGGCGCGCGGCTGCTGCACCCTGGCCGGAACCACCGGCGGTAATCAAGGCAACCTTTGAAGCGGTCATTTCCTCTCCTGAAATATTCGAGGATGGTAGCGCTATCCGGCCGGCCTTTCACGCGTCACTCCGGGTGCACACCTGCTTCTCGCGTGACCTTGCCCCACTTTGCTATCTCCGCCTTCTGAAAAGCGGAAAAGGTGGAAGGGGTCATCGCGTCAGGTTCCACGCCGAGCGCGCGCAGCCGCTGCAGCACAGCAGGCGTGTTGACGACCGCGGAAATCTCGGCGGACAACCGCTCGACGATTGGCTTCGGCGTGCCAGCCGGCACGAAGATTCCCTGCCACGACTGCATCTCGAAACCCTTGAGACCCTGGTCGGCCAGCGGCTGGATGCCCGGCAAGCCCGGCAGCGGATGTTTGGATGACACGCCAATGGCTCGCACGCGTTTGCCGTCGAGCATCGGCTTGGCTGCGGCCACTGTCTCGAATACCAGATCGATCTGGCCGCCGATCAAGTCGGTCATCGCTGCGGCGCCACCTTTGTAGGAGATCTGCTGCAGCTGCGTGCCGGTGATGCTCTGGAATAGCTGCCCCGACAACTGCTGCGAGCTTCCCGGTCCTGCCGTGCCAAATGTCAGCGAACCGGGCTTGGCCTTGAGTGCAGCAACAATTTGCTCGACTGACTTGTAGGGACTCTCGTTGGCTACGACCAGCACGTTGCTGACCGTGCCGACCAGGTTCACCGCGATGAAGTCTTTCAACGGGTCATAGTTGAGCTTCTTGTAGAAGAATGGATTCACCGCATGCGTGGTGATCGTGCCTTCGATGATCGTGTACCCGTCCGGCTCGGCCCGTGCAGCCAACTGCGTGCCCAGGATGCCGGACACCCCCGGCTTGTTGTCGATAACCACCGGCTGCCCCAGCCGCTTCGACAAACCTTCGGCCACGATACGCGCCGTGGCATCCGTCACGCCGCCCGGCGAGAACGGCACGACGAGCTTGATGGGCTTGCTAGGCCACGTATCGGCCCGGACGCCTGTTGCAACTGTCGCCAGCGACATTCCGGCCATTGCCAGGACAATGCATACGGCACGACGGCCCAGGGTTTTCATGATCAGTCTCCATCTTGTTATAGGAAGGTGTTGAAGGGGTTTGCCCGTCAATACTGTGGCCGTCCGGCGTCCCCGCCTTGCGCGGCCTGGCGGAACGCCTGCGTGATCAGGCTGGTGGCGACCGTGGCGAAGTAGCGGGCGCCGAATGCGCCGTAGTGCCGTTCGTCCTCGGGGGTGAGCGCAATGATTCCCGCGCATTTGTTCTGCGCCTGGATGGCACGCAGTGCTTGTTCGATGGCGGCCGCCACCGCAGGGGCTTTCCAATCGTTGCCGTAGCCCATTGCATGCGCGAGATCGTTGGGGCCGACGAACACGGCGTCGATACCATCCACGGCTGCGATGGCTTCGGCATTCTCGATGCCTGTTGGGGTTTCGATCATGGCGATGATGGCCACGCCCGCGTTGCTGCGCGTCGTGTGTGCCGCGCCGGGAAAGGCGCCGTAGCCTGCCGCCCGTCCACTGAACGCACTGCCGCGCCGGCCGATGGAGGGATAGCGCACGCGTTGCACCAGTTCGCGCGCATCGTCGGCTGTCTCGATCATGGGTATTTGCACGCCACTGGCGCCCATGTCCAGCACACGCGGGATGTCTTCCAGGAAGCAGCGCACGACGGGAATGATGCCACTGCCCCGCGCTGCGCGGAGCATGTGCTCGGTGGTCTCGAAGTCGGCTGCGCCGTGTTCGTTGTCGATGATGACGAATGTGAAGCCGGCATAGGCGCACATTTCAACGATGGCGGGACTGGGCAATGCGGTGAAGATGCCGCGCAGAGGCTGACCACTGCGGAGGAGCGCCGGAAAGCGGTCGTCAATGGGATGCTGGATGGTCATGTCTCGCGCCTTGTCGGATTGCCGCGGCTCGTGGGTGGCCGGGTGAAGGCATTCTGCGACGAGGCGAGTTATATTTCCAATATTACTTCTGTATCTGATTTATACAGTTCCTGTATATGTACAACCCCATCGAACTCCGCGTCCTGACCTCGTTCCTGGTGCTGGCCGACGAACTCAATTTCACGCGGGCCGCGCGCAGGCTCAACATGACGCAGCCTCCGTTGAGCCTGCAGATCAAGCAGCTCGAGGCGCAGCTCGGAGCGCAGCTGTTCGAGCGGACCAAGCGCAGCGTGCGGCTGACGCCAGCCGGGCAGGTATTGCGCGCCGAGGCGGAGAAGCTGTTCGACATCGAGCATCGCGCACGTCAGATGGTGATGCAGGCCAACCGCGGCGAGGACGTAGGCCACCTCGGCATTGGTCTGACGGCGATCTCGGCCATCGAACTCGTACCGGACATCCTGCGACGGTTCTCGGCGCGTGTCCCCGGCGTCCTCTACTCGCTACGCGAAATCAGTTCCGAAGCGATGATCGAGGCACTGCTGCGCAACGAACTCGATGTCGCCATCCTGCGGCCACCCGTCACGGACCCTCGCTTGCAGGCACGGCGCCTGATGTCGGAACCGTACGTGCTGGCCGTTCCCGTCGATCATCCGCTGGCGACGCAGCGCAAGGTTTACGCGCGCGATCTGGATGGTCAGAGCCTGGCCACGCTGGAGCGGCGCTTCGGCCAGTACGCCCACGATCTCATGATGACCTGGCTCGCCGAACACAACGTGGTGCCAGCGCGCATGCACGACGCCGCCCGCCACCACGCCATGATGTCCATGGTGGCAGCCGGCATTGCTGTGTCGCTGGTGCCGGCATCGGCAGCAGCGCAGCCGATCAAGGGCGTGATCTATCGCCGGCTGGCGGATCGGGATGTGCCTGCGCTGGAGTTATGGGTGGCATTCCACAAGGAAATCGGCAATCCCATGACCCTGCCATTCGTCACGCAAGCCGTCGAATCCGCGTCAACGTACAAGGTTGCTGCCAAGTAATGGTGTTGATACGGCTTGGCGAGCAGGTGGGATTCGCTAGGAAGCCGACTTGCGACACAGGCAATAGACGAACTCCTGGGAACTACCCCATGGGGTACGGTGGTACTCGGTTTTGTGTTCCACGAGTTCGAACGAATCGCCAAACTGGCTGTGCAGCGCTTCGGCGGAGTACCGTTGGACTGGCAGGCCGCTGCATTGCGCAGGGCCGTTTTCGCCAAACGATCCGACGATGGCCCACCCGTCTTGTCGAAGTGCGCGCATCACTTGTTCCACATACTCGATGCGCTGTGCAGGGTCCGTCAGGAAATGGAATACGGCGCGATCATGCCAGACATCGAAGTGGTTGGCAGGAAGGTTGAGCTTGAGCACGTCGCCTGCCAGCCAATGAACCTGGCCGGCGCGGGGGCCCAGACGCATGCGGCAGACATCGAGCGCTTTTCCGGAAATGTCGTTGACCGAAACATCGCTGTAGCCGTTGTCGAGCAGGTCATCCACGAGTGTCGATTCGCCACCGCCAATGTCCAGCACGCGGGCAGCAGTCGACGGGCTTGCGGCGCGAATGTAATCCAGCGAGGTGTACAGGTGCGGCGCATACCAGCTCACTTGGTCGGCCGCCTTGTGCTCGTAGACATCTTCCCAGTGCGATCGTTCGGTCATGGCGTTTTGAGTGGGTCCTGGCGGAGCGCAACGCCCTCGTCAGCCTGTTCAATCCTGAGCCGGTCACCCGACGGGCGCCCGTGCCAGCCCTTGCGCCGCTGCGCGGCCAACCAGAGCAGTGCAAGTGCCGCTGCGCCAAGCCACGGCAACAGCAGAAGATTCATTGTCTGCCAGCCGAGTTCCCTCAGCAAGCCTCCCGCGCCGAACGAGCACGACAGTCCGATGGCAAAAATCGTCATGTCGTTAGTTGATTGGGCTCTGCTCTTTTCGGCGGCCGAGTAGGTCTCGGTCAACAGGCTGGTGCCGCCGATGAACAGGAAGTTCCAGCCTACGCCGAGTAGTACGAGCGCACCTGCGAACGATGCGAATCCCGTGCCGGTCCAGGTGGCAAACACATGAGTCGAAAGCAAACAGACGCCGGCCAGCATCACGCGGATGGCGCCAAACCGCGCGATCAACGTGCCGGTGATGAAAGAGGGCAGGAACATGCCCAGCACATGGAACTGAATGACAGGTGCCGCATCGCTGATCGCGTGATGATGGCGGATCATGGCGAGCGGCGTCGCCGTCATGGCCAGGATCATGATCCCGTAGCCCGTTGCGGCGCCGAACAGCGCCACCAGATAGGTCGGTTGGCAAACGATCTGGCGCCACGTACGCGCGGCGGTGGCGCCCACCTCACGCGTTGCGATGTCCGGCGGCATATGCAGGAAACCCAGCACGCCGATTGCCACGGCGGAAACCGCTGAGAGCAGCACGAACGATCCAGCGTACATGACGGGCAGCATCGTGCCGCCGAACCTCGCCAGCGCAGGGCCGAGCAGGGCGGCGACTACCCCGCCCGCCATCACCAGTGCGATGGCCCGTGGACGGAACGCCTCGGTCGCCACTTCGCTGGCTGCAAACCGGTAGAACTGGGCGAACGCCTGGTAAGCCCCGACGAGGAACGTCCTGATGCTGGTGGCTACCCGGCGTGGCATCGCGGTGTTGCCACGATGGGCCGTGCAGAACTACCTGCAGAGGCAGTACGTCACAGCCAAACCACTGACTCGCGACGGATTGATGTCAGAGATCTGGGCGGCTACCCTGCCGGCCAGCGACACCCGTCCCTATATCGCGGAGTTCGTGGCATTGATCCGTGAAACCGGTGCAGCGGCGTTGCCGGACATCGAACTGACACACTGACGGGATGCGGCACCACGGCGCCACGCAGCGGGCGGCATAATGAGCGATCGCAACTTTGTCCCGGCCTCCCATGCGCATCCCACCCATGAAGTCGATCATGGCCTTCGAAAGCGTTGCCCGCAACAAGAGCGTGGGCAAGGCCGCGGAGGAACTGGGGCTGACTGCCTCCGCGGTGAGCCACCAGCTTGGAAACCTGGAGGATGTCATCGGTCAGCCGCTGTTCTTCCGGCAGGGGCGTGGTCTGGTTCTCACGCCAGTCGGTGAACAGTATCTACGGGATGTGACGGGCGTCATCGCGGAACTGAACCGCGCCACGGAACGTGCCGCCACGCCGTCTGCCATTGAAATCCTGCGCGTGCATACCAGCCCGAGTTTCGGGCTGATGTGGCTGCTGCCCAGGCTTGCATCGTTCCAGGCGGACAACGGTGACATCCAGTTGAACCTGTCGTGCTCGTACGAGGATGTCTCGTTCACGGCCGGCTTTTACGATGTGGATGTGCGGCACGGCCACGCGCACTGGCGTGATACGGAAGTCAGGACGTTGCGCAACGAACGCATACTGCCGCTGGCCTCACCGGACTATCTGCGCAAGCATCCGGTGAAAGATCCATCGGCGCTGATCGGACATCGGCTCATCCATTCGGAGACGCCGCTGGTGCGCTGGCACCAGTGGTTCGCGCGCCATGGTGTGGCGGGTGCGCAGAAGACTTTCGATTTCTCGTTCGACCGTTCCTACATGTCGTTGGAAACCGCCGCGCTCGGTCTTGGCGTCGCACTCGAAAGCTCCTTGCTGGCGTCCGTGCTGTTGCGCAAGGGAGCATTGGTGCCAGTGTTCGAAGCCCAATACGCGGTGGAAGTCGCCAGCCATCACGTGGTGTACCCCGCTCAGAACGCCGACCTGCCTCGGGTAGCGCGCTTCCTGTCGTGGCTGGACCGCGAAGTCGGCCGGCCACAGGAAGGCGTGGCGATCTAGCGGAGTACTTAGGGTTTTCGCTCTGCTCCGCAACCCTCGATATCTGAAAATTTCTCAACGATAGTTGAGCCCGAATGCGTTGATCGGCGCCCTGCGCCAGACAACACTGGATCCATCGTCAAGTCGAAACAAAGGAGACACGAGATGCTGGTCCAGAACAAGGTGGTGATCGTCACGGGTGCGGCTTCGCCGCGCGGTATTGGCAAGGCCACGGCCCGCGCGTTGGCCGAACAGGGTGCCAAGGTTGCGATCGTCGACCTGCAGCTTGGCGCCGCACAAGATGCCGCGGCGGATCTGGGCGAAGGCCACCTTGGCCTGCGCTGTGATGTGACGGACAAGGCGTCATGCGACGCTGCTGTCCACGCCACGATTGCCCGATACGGGCAGATCGACGGCCTGATCAACAATGCCGGTATTACTCAGCCGATCCGCACGCTCGACATCGGCGCCGTCAATTTCGACGCCGTGGTCGATGTCAACCTGCGTGGCACGCTCTACATGTCGCAGGCAGTGCTGCCGCAGATGAAGGAACAGAAGCGCGGCAGCATCGTGTGCATGTCGTCGGTGTCCGCCCAGCGAGGCGGGGGCATCTTCGGCGGTCCGCACTACAGTGCGGCCAAGGCCGGCGTGCTGGGGTTGGCCAAGGCGATGGCCCGCGAGTTTGGCGGCGATCACATCCGCGTGAATGCCATCACGCCTGGCCTGATTCAGACAGACATCACCGGCGACAAGCTGACGCCGGAGATGCGCGCGGACATCATCAAGGGCATTCCTCTCGGCCGTCTTGGTGACGCAGGTGATGTCGCCAACGCTTGCCTGTTCCTGGTCAGCGATCTCTCTTCCTACCTGACGGGCATCACGCTCGATGTCAATGGCGGCATGCTGATCCATTGAAGCCACGCGGCCGCGGGCCGCGCCTAACATGTCAAGGCACCCGGGACCACCCGGGGCACCGGCAGGAGACATTCCATGAAGACCAAATACGCAGCGTCGCCCGTTGGGGCGGACGCAGTGATGCCGCACGCCGCTCAGGCGTCGTTCGAATCGCGCACCTATGGCAAGGTGATGCGGCGCCTGATTCCATTCCTGATGCTGTGCTATCTCGGCGCATACCTGGATCGCGTGAATGTGGGTTTTGCCAAGCTGCAGATGCTCAATGACCTCCAGTTCAGCGAAACCATCTACGGCCTGGGCGCGGGCATCTTCTTCCTTGGCTACTTCATCTTCGAAGTCCCGAGCAACGTGATCCTCCACAAGGTCGGTGCACGTAACTGGCTGGCGCGCATCATGCTGACTTGGGCGGTTATTTCGGCGGGCTTTGCGTTCGTCAGTACCCCTACGCAGTTTTACGTGTTGCGCTTCCTGCTCGGCGTGGCCGAAGCTGGCTTCGCGCCAGGCGTGATCCTTTACCTCACGTACTGGTTTCCGTCGGAGCGCCGTGCCAAGGCGCTGTCGCTCTTCTTCATGGCCATCCCGCTCGCAGGGATCGTCGGCGGGCCGCTGTCGGGCTGGATCATGCATGCCTTCCATGGCGCGCACGACCTGGCCGGCTGGAAATGGCTGTTCCTGATCGAGGCATTGCCGTCGCTGATGCTGGGCGTGGCGATCCTGTTCTACCTCGACAACGGTATCCAGGGCGCAAAGTGGCTGACCGACCAGGAGAAGGCGCTGCTGCAACGCAACGTTGAAGGCGACAACGCGCAGAAGGTGCAGCACGTGTCGATCCGCGCCTTCATGGCCGACCGTCGTCTCTGGCTGATGTCCGCGATCTACTTCTGCGTGGTGTTGGGACAGTATGGCCTGACGTTCTGGCTGCCTACCATCATCCGCAAGACCGGTGTGGCCGATCCGGTCTGGGTGGGCATGCTGACGGCGGTGCCGTATCTGTGCGCCATCGTTGCGTTGCCGCTGATCGGCCTGTCCGCAGACCGCCGCCGCGAACGCAGGTTTCACCTCGCCATTCCCATGCTGGTAGCTGCCGTGGGATTCGCGGCGCTCCCGTTGCTCGGCAGCGTGACCGCAGCCATCGTCTGCCTGTGTATCGCTGCAGCCGGAATCATGGCTTCGTCGTCCCAGTTCTGGGCGCTGCCCACCGCCATGCTGGGTGGCATGTCGGCGGCGGCTGGCATTGCCGCTGTGAACTGTGTGGCAAACCTCGCGGGCTTCTTCTCCCCGGCCATCGTCGGCTATCTCAACGATCTGACCGGCAAATCCACCGCGGGGCTGCTCTTCATCTCGGCAACGGTCGTATTCGGCGCGCTGCTGGTGTTCTTGGTGCCGGCCAAGGCCGTCAACCGCTGATCCCATTTTCTGTCTGGAGTCATCATGAGTCTTACCAATCTCGATGTGGAGGTGCCCGTCTCGTTGGCCGAGCGCGCCTACCGTATCCGCCGCAACGCCATTCTGATGGGAGAAGTGCAAGGGCAGGGCTATGTCGGCCAGGCGCTCGATATCGCCGACGTGCTGGCGGTGTCCTACTTCGGCGCCATGCGCTATCGCCCCGAAGACCCCGAGTGGGAAGGGCGCGACCGCTTCCTGCTGTCGAACGGCCACTATGCGATTGCGTTGTATGCAGCGCTGCTCGAAGCCGGCATCCTGCCCGCAGAAGAGCTTGAAACGTACGGAAGCGACGACAGCCGCCTGCCGATGTCGGGTATGGCGAGCTATACCCCTGGCATGGAGATGTCGGGCGGCTCGCTGGGCCAGGGCCTGACCATCGCCGTGGGTCGTTGCCTGGGCCTGAAGCGCAAGCAGTCGGACGCGTTCGTCTACACGCTCTTCTCCGATGGCGAGCTTGACGAAGGTGCCATCTGGGAGGGCCTGATGTCCGCAAGCCACTGGAAGCTCGACAACCTGATCGCGATGGTCGACGTCAACAATCAACAGGCTGACGGCCCCTCGACACAGATCATGGCGTTCGAACCGCTCGTGCCCAAGCTCGAAGCGTTCGGCTGGTATGTGCAGCGAGTGGATGGCAACGATATCGACGCGGTAGCCGCCGCTTTCGACAACGCCCGCCATCACAAGGGCGAGCAGCCGCGCATTATCGTATGCGATACCCGCATGGGCTGCGGGGTACCGTTCCTCGAAGAACGCGAGAAGAATCACTTCATCCGGGTGGAAGCCCACGAATGGCAACTCGCGCTGCAGGCGCTGGAAGCCGGGAGACAAGCATGAGCCGCACCGCCGATACGGGCAAGACCCGCCTCAAGACGTCCGCAATGATTGCGTCGATCGCCGCAGAAGGACAGGCCACGCGCGCTGCACCCTTCGGCCATGCATTGACCGCGCTGGCCGCGCAACGTCCCGACATCGTCGGCATGACGGCAGACCTGGGCAAATACACGGACCTGCATCTCTTTGCAAAGGCATATCCCGAACGGTACTACCAGATGGGGATGGCCGAGCAGTTGCTGATGGGCGCGGCAGCGGGTCTTGCGCACGAAGGCGCGGTGCCGTTCGTGACCACGTACGCGGTATTCGCCACGCGACGTGCATACGACTTCATGCACCAGACAATTGCCGAGGACAACCTCAACGTCAAGATTGTCTGCGCATTGCCTGGCCTGACCACCGGATACGGACCCAGCCACCAGGCTGCCGAGGATCTGGCCCTGATGCGCGCGATGCCGAACATGACTGTCATCGATCCGTGCGATGCCATCGATATCGAACAGATGGTGCCTGCCATTGCCGCGCACGATGGGCCTGTCTATGCGCGTCTGCTGCGCGGGAACGTGCCCGTCGTGCTCGATGAGTACGACTACCAGTTCGAACTCGGCAAGGCCAAGCTCCTCCGAGATGGCGCGGAGGTGCTCATCATCTCGTCGGGAATCATGACAATGCGCGCGCTGGAAGTGGCCACGACGCTGGAAGCGGATCGTGTGGGCGTTGCGGTGCTGCACGTACCGACGATCAAGCCGCTGGACACGGAGACCATCCTGCGCGAAGCGCGCAAGCCCGGACGCCTTGTGGTCGTGGCGGAGAACCACACGGTGATCGGCGGACTGGGCGAGGCGGTGGCGGGAACATTGCTGCGCGCCGGCGTGAACGTGCCGTTCCGACAGATCGGATTGCCCGATGCGTTTCTCGATGCCGGCGCACTGCCCACCCTGCACGATCGCTACGGCATTTCCAGTTCGGTGATGGGAGGAACCATCAAAGCCTGGCTGGGATAACGCACCACGATACTGCATGCGCTTGCGACGGGTGTTCGATGTTCCGGTCAAATCGCTGGCCGGCATTGAACACCCGGGCGCATCGACTTTCCTATCGGCACTGGACTTGGAGTGCGCTTGCGTAGGGGGCGTCCGACATCGGGTATCCTCCGCGGTGCATTTCGTATTGCTTTGAGAGGAAGTTGTGTCGCGCAGCAGTTGGGTCGTGGCGGTTGGGCCACTTTTAGGGTTGTTCATTGTCAGCTTGGGAAGCGGCTTCATGTCTTCCCTCACGTCTCTGCGGCTTGACGCCGCAAGCGTTTCGGCAACGATGATCGGCGCCATTTCGTCTGCGTATTTTGTCGGGCTGACTCTCGGTGCGGTAACCAGCGACCGGCTGATTTCCCGAATCGGTCATATCCGCTCATACAGCAGCTTTGCCTCCCTTGTCGCCATCACCTATCTGCTCCAGGGTCTGGTTTTCGATCCCTGGATCTGGCTGCTGCTGCGCCTTGTGAATGGCTGGGCGATGGTAGGGATCTACCTCGTCGTGGAAAGCTGGTTGCTGCTCGTCGGAGATACGAAGTCCCGGGGGCGATTGCTGGCGATCTATATGATCGCGCTCTACGGTTCCATCATGCTCGCGCAGATGAGTCTGGGCGCCATTGGATCTGCGGCTGAGAGCGCGCCATTCATGGTAGCCGGCGTACTCGCGTCCATGGCGGTGTTGCCCATGGCCGTTTTGCCGAAGACTGCACCGGACGTAAGTCATGCCGAACCCCTGATGCCACAGGATCTCGTTCGCATGACGCCCGCAGGCGCAATCGGCAGCTTTGGTTCCGGTGTGGGCATTGCGGCGGTCTATACGCTACTGCCGATCTACCTGCAACGAGAGGGCATGAGCGTTGCCCAGGTTGGCCAGTTGATGGCCAGTGCCATCTGCGGCGCGATGGCGTTGCAATACCCGGTAGGACGATGGTCCGACAGGAAAGACAGGCAGAGCGTCCTGCTTGCATTGAGCGTGGGCTGCGCAGCGGTCTCGTTGGCTGTCCTGATCCTTCCGAGTTATCCGCCCTTGTTAATGGTGCTGATGTTCCTGATCGGGGGCAGCATTTTCGCTATCTACCCGGTGGCGGTGAGCCACTCGGCGGATCGTGCAGAGGCCAGCGAGCTGGTACGCGTCATTCAAGGCATGCTCCTGATCAACTCGGTCGGTTCGGCGATCAGTCCCTTGATCATTTCTCCGCTCATGAATCGGTTGGGGCCCAGCGGGCTTTTCTGGGCATTTCTCGTCCTGCACGCTGGCCTGGCGTCCTTCTTCCTGTGGCGACGCAATAGCCATCCATCCCCGACATCGGCCGCGCCATTTGCGGCAACCGCGCAGATGACCCCGATCGGGGCAGAGATCCGTGTGACCGAGGAACTGGCGCAAGCCATCTCGGAGGCGCGAACGGAGGCGCTCGTCCCGTAACTTTTATTTTTGCGTCCACACCGCAGGCAGTCTGCAGATGAAGCACGATTGATATGAACAGCAAGCAACGCCGCAAAGCATACCGACAAAGCCCCTATCAGATCGAAACGAAGTGGATCTTTCGAGGCGCGCCCGTAATCATCACCCGCATTGCGAGCCCCACCGCAGTCATTGTCGAATTCGAGGGGGCCGGCGCGCGTACCCATGTTCCGACGCGAGCACTGGAGCCTCGCGGCCATACGGGCTGGTGGCAGGCCGGCATCCTGTGAGGGGCCGCACCGCAATGTGCTGGTTGAGTCGCGCTGACTGTTGCGCCAATCGCTACGCACTATTACCTAATGCTGCAATGCGACAAACCTTCTGCTACAATCCGGGAAAACCCCATAAGGGTAATCCCTGTAAGGAAGGACGCCATGAACACCCAATCCGATATCAAGCTGACCGATCAACTGGAACGAGACCTCATCGAGCGCGAGCTCGGTACCCAGCGTCTGGGCTTTGTGAACGACGCAAAGCGCGTGATTGCTACGGTGCAAAACGTTTTCGCCCGCCTGCAGGCGGAAGCGCGCAAGGCCAAGGTGGTCTACGCGAACGGCTGATCGACACAGCTGAATGAATGGGCGGTGCTCAAGGCGCCGCCAGCACTAAAAAGCCGGTCCTGGCCCGCTTCGAAAGAGGCGGGCCAGGACCGGCTTTTGTTTGTATTGAGGCGGGCTGCGGAGCTAGCTGCCCGATTGCTCCTCTATCCAGAGCGTCAAGCGGGCCTTGTACGCCTGCTGGATATGGCGGCGCGTGATCTGTTCGGCTTGTTCGGGGTTGCGTGCTTCCAGGGCTTCCACCAGCGCCATATGTTCTTCGTACGAGCCGCGCGCACGTCCGGGGACGGCCAGTGTGGAGCGGCCCAGCAAGGCCATCGACTCGTGCAGCGACCGCAGCGTCTTGAGCAGATAGCGATTGTGGGCGCAGCGATGCAGGGTTTCGTGGAAGAGACGATTGTTCATCGCCAGCTTGTCCGGGTCTGTAGCGAATGACAGGTCGCGTTCGACGATATCGCGCAGCAACGAGATTTCCACGTCGGTGGCGTGTCGCGCGGCGAGCGCCGCAGCGGTGGATTCCAGGACCTCGCGCATCACATACAGTTCGCTGACCATGCTCGCGTCAAGGCGCGTAACCATCATGCCGCGATTAGGCTCATTGACTACCAGCCCTTCGGACTCCAGCCGCGAGAGTGCTTCGCGCACGGGGGTGCGGGACAGGCCGAGCGATTCGGCCAGCTCCACCTCGCGCAGGCGCGTGCCCGGCGGGAGCTGACCGGCCTGGATGGCGGAGCGCAGTTGCTGGTAAGCGCGCTCGGAGCGGGGCAGCGAAGCGCTCTGATCGCCGTCGGTGCCGGCGAGATCCGTAGGAAGCATGTAAGGACTGATGTGGGGATGACAGCAAGGCAGCCATCATACCCGGTCAGGCCTTGTCCTCACTAGTGTGCCGGGGTCTGCCCCCTCGCTTTCTCGCGGCGCCGCCGCGCCACCATGTTCAACGCTTCCACGGCGGTCGAGAAGGCCATCGCCGTATAGATATAGCCCTTCGGCACATGATGTCCCAGGCCATCGGCGATCAGTGTCATGCCGATCATGATCAGGAAGGCCAGTGCCAGCATGACGATGGTCGGGTTGTGGTTGATGAAGTTGGCCAGCGGCGTGGCGGCGACAAGCATGACCGTGACGGCAGCGATGACAGCAACGAACATGATCGGCACATGATCGGTCATGCCCACGGCGGTGATGATGCTGTCGATCGAAAACACGAGGTCTAGCACCAGGATCTGGCCGATGGCCGCGGCGAAGCTTGGTACGGCGCGGGCGAGGGTGGAGGATTCTTCGTGCTCCGCATCCGGTGACACGTGCTGGTGGATTTCACGCGTGGCCTTCCAGACCAGGAAGGCCCCCCCGGCAATCAGGATCATGTCCCGCCAGGAAATGCCCTTGCCGAAGATGGTGAAGACCGGCTCCGTCAGCGCGACGATGATGGCGATCGTCGCCAGCAATCCCAGGCGCAGGATCAGCGCCAGGCTGATACCGATACGGCGCGCTTTCTCGCGGGTTTCTTCCGGCAGCTTGTTGGTGAGAATCGAGATAAAGATCAGGTTGTCGATGCCGAGGACGATCTCCATGGCCACCAAAGTGGCGAGAGCAGCCCATGCGGAAGGGTCGCGGGTAAGGGCAAGCAGCGTTTCCATGCGAACTCCAGTTCAGAGGTAACACAGGCCGGGGGCGGCTGGCCCGCAAGCGGACAACGGGATACATGGTAGCGCACAGCCAGACGCCCGCGAAGCGGGCACAGCGCAATTAGAAGGGATCAGATGAAGAACGAGGTTGTCGAATGGCGATTGTGAAATATAGTATGTGATATACCAATGCGGATTTGAGTGGCTCCGCGTGCAGCTTTCGGCATCACATATCTAAATAAACCACCATCGAGGAGACAACCCCATGAAGATTTGTATCTACGGCGCGGGCGCCATCGGCGGCTATATGGGCGCGCAGCTTGCGCTGGCCGGCGCAGACGTGAGCTTCATCGCGCGCGGGCCGCACCTGGCCGCCATGCAGGCCAACGGCGTTCGGCTCCAGATCGAAGGCGAAGAGCGCGTCGCGAAAGTCCGTTGTACCAGCGATCCGCGCGAACTCGGCCCTCAGGACTACGTGTTCATTACGCTGAAGGCGCACCAGGTGCCGGGCGTGGTCGATCTAATGCAGCCGTTGCTCGGGCCGGAGACGGCGGTGGTCACTGGTGTGAACGGCATTCCGTACTGGTACTTCCACGGCCACGGGGGCGAGTTCGCCGGACGCACGCTGGAGAGCGTTGACCCGGGTGCCAAGCAGTGGAATGGTCTCGGACCCGAACGCGCGATTGGCTGTGTGCTGTATCCCGCCGCCGAAATCGTGGCACCGGGCGTGATCAAGCATGTGTACGGCAAGAAATTTCCAATTGGTGAGCCCGATGGTACCCGCTCGGACCGCGTGACGCGCCTTGCGGAGATGATGGCCAAGGCGGATCTCGATGCGCCGGTTCGCGACAACATCCGAGACGAAATCTGGCTCAAGCTGTGGGGCAACCTCTGCTTCAACCCGATCAGCGCCCTGACGCATGGGACGCTGGATATCATCACCTCGGACCCTGCCACCCGCGGGCTGTCGAAGCAGATGATGCTCGAGGCCAAGGACATCGCGGAACGGTTCGGCGTGCATTTTCGTGTCGATGTGGAGCGGCGAATCGATGGGGCCGGTGCGGTGGGCGCGCACAAGACCTCGATGCTGCAGGACCTGGAGGCGGGCAGGGCGATGGAGATCGATCCGTTGCTGACGGTGGTGCAGGAGATGGGCCGCATGATCGGTCAGCCGACCCCGATGATCGACGCGGTGCTCGGCTTGATCAAGCAGCGGGATCGCATGGCGCAGGCTACCGCGTCTGCGCCTGTCGCTGTGGCCGCGCCTCAAATCGAGAAAGTGGCGAGGGCGGCGTAACACGCGCGGCGTTAAACGTCCTTCGGAAGTGCCGTCTTTGTGATATACCATATACAAAAGGGCCGGTCCCGCCTCTTCGCCTGTGATTCCATTCGGTTGCCTGCCAGATTCATGAGCAGAACGCATGGGGTCATGCCAAACTGAGCGCGTTGACGTTCAGGAAGAGGCGGGTCGCCGCTGCTCGCCAGACTGGCGGGCAGGGCGCCGGCCATTGACGAGTGTATTCATGTCTGCCCAAAGCGAATCCGAAGTCCAATCGCATGGTCAACCGCCCGCCGGGCTGGCGCTGTCCTTGCAACCTATCAATGCGGGGGCAAGCCTGCGCGACCAGGCGTATGCGATGCTGCGCCAGGCGATTGCCGACGCCGATATCTATCAGTCGCGTGACGAAGTACGCCTTGACGAGCGCGTGTTGTCCGAAAGGCTAGGCGTGAGCCGCACGCCGATTCGCGAGGCCATGACGCTACTCGAGCAGGAAGGTTTCCTGCGTACGGTGCCACGACGCGGTATCTACATTACGCGCAAGACCAAGCGCGAGATCGTCGAGATGATTCAGGTCTGGGCGGCGCTCGAAAGCATGGCCGCGCGTCTGGCCACGCAGAATGCCACCGACGCGGAAATCGGCAAGCTGCGCCATATGTTCGACAGCTTCCGCGACTCCACGCCCGCCGAGCATATCGAGGAATACTCGGACGCGAATATCGTCTTTCACCAGGCGATTGTGCAGTTGTCGAAGTCGCAGGTCATCATGGACCAGATCAAGAACATCTTCGTTCATGTGCGAGCCATTCGAAAAATGACGATCTCGCAGAGCGACCGCGCCGCGCGTTCTATCGTTGATCACCTGCGGATCATCGAGGCGCTGGAAAGACGCGACACGGAGCTGGCCGAGCGGCTGGTTCGCCAGCATTCGCTGGACCTGGCAGAGTACGTGGAGAAGAACTGCGACTTCCTGGACTGATGTCGGAGTGACGTCTTGCACGCTGCCTGGCAGGTGTCAGGGATAGCTAGCCACAACCGATTTCACCGCATCATTTGAACCCCGACAGCCTTGCGGCTCGTTGGGGTTTTTTCGTTGCGCGGTCTGGGCGCAGAGCGTGTCCACGCAGCTTGCTGCGGCGCAGTATCGAAAGCTGATGAATTCGGGTTTAAACCCCCTTGCATCTTGGTGATATACCACATACTGTATGTCAAAAGCACAAACACACATCATCAGGAGACGCAGCATGGGTGACACTCACACCGAACGGAAAGCGCTGGACGGTATTCGCATCCTGGACATGACGCACGTGCAGGCCGGGCCTTCGGCCACGCAGTTGATGGCCTGGATGGGCGCCGACGTGATCAAGGTTGAAATGCCTGGGCGCGGCGACATCACGCGTAGCCAACTCCGCGACGTGCCGAATGCCGACAGCCTGTACTTCACCATGCTGAACAGCAACAAGCGTAGCCTGACGCTCAATATGAAGACGCCGGAAGGCAAGGCGCTGCTTGAGGACCTGATCCAGCAAAGCGATGTGCTGATCGAGAATTTTGGCCCAGGTGTGCTGGCCCGCGCCGGATTCGACTGGGAGAACATCCAGACCCTGAATCCGCGCATGATCTACGCGTCGATCAAGGGTTTTGGTCCCGGGCCGTACCAGGACTGCAAGGCCTATGAAAATGTGGCGCAGTGCATGGGCGGTTCCGCGTCCACGACTGGCGAATCGCATGGTGTGCCGACGGTGACGGGTGCACAGATCGGCGATTCGGGCACGGGCGTGCACTGCGTGGTTGGCATCCTGGCCGCACTGCTGCAGCGCGAACATTCGGGTCGCGGTCAGCGCGTGGAAGTGGCCATGCAGGACGCCGTGCTGAACCTGTGCCGCGTGAAGCTGCGTGACCAGCAGCGCCTCGAGGCCGGCCCGCTGCGTGAGTACCCCAATACCGAGTTCGATGACCACGTGCCGCGCGCCGGCAATTCGTCGGGCGGTGGTCAGCCGGGCGCTGCGCTGCGCTGTGCACCCGGCGGCCCGAACGACTATGTCTACGTCATCATCCAGCCGCAGGGCTGGGAGCCGCTGATGCGCCTGTGCCGTCGCGAGGACCTGATCACCGATCCGGATTTCGCCACGCCGGAAGTGCGCCTGAAAAAGCTCGCGGCCTGTTTCGGCATCATCGAGCAATGGACCCTGGGCCGCACCAAGTTCGAAGTCATGACCGCGCTCAACGACGCAGATGTGCCGTGCGGCCCGATCCTGTCCATGAAGGATCTCATCGAAGACAAGTCGATGTACGAGCGGGGCTACCTGGTGGAACTGGATCATCCGACGCGCGGTAAATACGTGCAGTTGGGTTCGCCGATCACGTTGTCCGACTCGCCGGTGAGCGTCGAGCGCTCGCCGCTGCTGGGTGAGCACACCGAGGAGATTCTGGAATGGCTGGGACGCTCGCCGGCACAGATTGCGGCGCTACGCGTAGCGGGAGCCGTCTGACGCGAGGCGCGCGGCTCACTGGCCGTCGCCCGTCACCCGTCACCCGTCACCCGTCACTGGCCCCCGACTGGGGGTCCCAATCCCTGCTGAGAGCGCAGGCGCGACACGCACGCGTCTGCCTGAGGAGCTCTGCCGTGCAAACCTGGATTCGCTTCCGCCGCCCCGACGGCGACACTGCTTATGGCCGGCTCGACGATGGCGATGCCGACCGCGTCATCGAATACGATGGCCCTGGCTATGCCGATTCCCGTCCCACCGGTAGCGTCTATAGCTACGCCTCGCTGGAACTGCTCGCGCCGTGCCTGCCCGGCAAGATCGTGGCGCTATGGAACAACTTTCACGCCCTTGCTGCGCGGCTGGAGAAGTCGGTGCCCGTGCATCCGTTGTTCCTGCTGAAGCCGGCCAGTTCACTGGCTGGTCCCGGCGACGCGATCGTTCGTCCGAGCGGCTACGCCGGCAAGATCGCCTATGAAGGCGAACTCGGCATCGTCATCGGCCGTGAATGCCGCAACGTGCCATTGAACGAAGCGGCCGCGCATATCTTCGGCTACACCATCGTCAATGACGTGACGGCGGGCGAGCTGCTCAATGCCGACCCGAATTTCCCGCAGTGGACGCGCGCCAAGGGTTCCGACACCTTCGGTTGCATCGGTCCGGCCATCGTCACCGGATTCGACTGGCGCAGTGCCAGCGTGGTGACGCGCCTGGATGGGGTCGAGCGCCAGAACTACCCGTTGTCCGACATTGTGTTTTCTCCGGAAGAGCAAGTCAGCCGTCTGTCACAGGACATGACGTTGATGCCGGGCGACGTGATCGCAGTTGGCACGTCGATCGGAGTCGGGTCGATGAAGGACGGTTCGGTGGTGGAGGTATCGATTCGCGGAATTGGCTCGCTGGTCAACCACGTGCGCGGCTAACCAGGCAGAACTCAGGGGAATCGGTAATTCCCCTTAATTTGCGTCTATTTGTCACGAAATGCTGCGGTGCATCGACGAAAGTTCGTCGGAATAGGGGGAAATAACTTGCTGATCTTTGATATATCACATACGGTATTTCAGCGTTAGAGAAGTACAGCGAATCGAAAGGGAGGAGACACCGTTCCATCCGACCGCTGACACCAAAAAAGACAGTCCAATCCCGTCAAATTTGCATAGAAGGAAGCAACCATGGCAGAAGTCGGAAACGAGCTGCAGCGTCACGCTGCGGAAGAACATCAGGCACAAACCGATGGTTTTCACCTGGTCATCGACGCGCTCAAGCTGAACGGCATCGAGAATATCTACGGCCTGCCCGGCATTCCGGTCACCGATCTGGCCCGTCTGGCACAGGCCAACGGCATGCGCGTCATCAGCTTCCGTCACGAGCAGAACGCAGGCAACGCCGCAGCCATCGCTGGTTATCTCACGCAAAAACCGGGGGTTTGCCTGACGGTGTCCGCACCCGGGTTCCTTAACGGTCTGACTGCGCTGGCGAATGCCACCACCAACTGCTTCCCGATGATTCTGATCAGCGGCTCCAGCGAGCGCGAGATCGTCGATCTGCAGCAGGGTGACTACGAAGAGATGGATCAACTGGCCATCGCCCGTCCGCACGCCAAGGCTGCCTTCCGCGTGCTGCACGCCGAAGACATCGGTGTGGGGATCGCGCGTGCCATTCGTGCTGCCGTGTCCGGCCGTCCGGGCGGTGTGTACCTGGACCTGCCGGCCAAGCTGCTGGGCCAGTCGATGGAAGCAGAGAAGGGTCGCAAGTCCCTGATCAAGGTGGTGGACCCCGCTCCGCGCCAACTCCCGGCACCGGATTCGATCGATCGCGCCGTGGAACTGCTGAAGGGCGCCAAGCGTCCGCTGATCCTGCTGGGCAAGGGTGCCGCCTACGCCCGTGCCGATGAGGATATCCGCGCGCTGGTGGAGAAGACCGGCATTCCGTATCTGCCGATGTCCATGGCCAAGGGCCTGCTGCCCGATACGCATCCGCAATCGGCATCGGCCGCGCGCTCTTACGTATTGGCCGAAGCGGACGTGGTGCTGCTGGTGGGCGCCCGCCTGAACTGGCTGCTGTCGCACGGCAAGGGCAAGACCTGGGGCAAGCCCAAGCAATTCATCCAGGTAGATATCTCGCCGACCGAGATGGACAGCAACGTGGCCATCGCCGCGCCGGTAGTGGGTGATATCGGATCGTGCGTATCGGCACTGCTCGACAAGATCGGCAACAACTTTGCCAAGCCGGGCGCGGAGTGGATCAACGCCGTGGACGAGCGCAAGGACAAGAACCTGGCGAAGATGGCCGAGACGCTGGCCAAGGACACGTCGCCGATGAACTTCCACAGCGCGCTGCGCGTGCTGAAGGATGTCGTCAAGGCCAACCCGAGCATCCCGTTTGTCAACGAAGGCGCCAACACGCTGGACTATGCCCGCGCCGTCATCGACATGTACGAGCCGCGCAAGCGCCTGGACGTAGGTACGTGGGGCGTGATGGGTGTAGGCATGGGCTATGCGGTGGCTGCGGCGGTGGAAACCGGCAAGCCGGTGCTGGCGGTGTGCGGTGACAGTGCATTCGGCTTCTCGGGCATGGAAGTGGAGACGATCTGCCGCTACAACCTGCCGATCTGCGTCGTGGTGTTCAACAACAACGGCGTCTACAAAGGTATCGACAAGAACCCGACGGGCGGTTCGGACCCGGCCGTCACGATGTTCGTGCCGGGCGCCCGCTACGACAAGATGATGGAAGCGTTCGGTGGTGTCGGTCACAACGTCACCACGCCGCAGGAACTGGAAGCGGCAGTCAATGAAGCATTGCGCTCGGGTAAGCCCACGCTGGTCAACGCCGTCATCGATCCGGCTGCCGGCACGGAAAGCGGTCGCCTGACCAACCTGAATCCGCAAAGCTCGGCCAGCAAGTAATTCACTTGAATCCACTCGAATTTCACCCCCATTCCTCAATCCAATAGGAGAGCGAACGTGAACCTTCCACTGCACGGCATCAAGATCATCGACTTCACGCACGTCCAGGCCGGCCCCGCCTGCACCCAGCTTCTCGCGTGGTTTGGCGCAGACGTGATCAAGGTGGAGCGCCCCGGCTCCGGTGACGTCACCCGTACGCAGCTCCGCGACGTTCCTGACGCGGACGCGCTGTACTTCACGATGCTCAACAGCAACAAGCGCTCGTTGACGCTGGACACCAAGAAGCCCGAAGGCAAGAAGATTCTCGAACAACTGATTCGCGAATCTGACGTGCTGGTGGAAAACTTCGGTCCGGGCGCACTGGATCGCATGGGCTTCTCGTGGGACCGCATCAAGGAACTGAATCCGCTGATGATCGTGGCATCGGTCAAGGGCTTCAGCGACGGCCACCACTATGAAGACCTGAAGGTCTACGAAAACGTGGCGCAATGCGCGGGCGGCGCTGCATCGACCACCGGTTTCTGGGACGGTCCGCCCACGGTGTCGGCAGCTGCCCTGGGTGATTCGAACACCGGCATGCACCTGGCCATCGGTATCCTGACCGCAATCATCGGCCGCCAGCAGACCGGCAAGGGCCAGAAGGTGGCCGTGTCGATGCAGGATGCCGTGCTGAACCTGTGCCGCGTGAAGCTGCGCGACCAGCAGCGCCTGGATGCCCTGGGCTACCTGGAAGAGTATCCGCAGTACCCGCACGGTACGTTCAGCGACGTGGTGCCCCGCGGCGGCAACGCCGGCGGTGGCGGCCAGCCGGGTTGGGTGCTGAAGTGCAAGGGCTGGGAGACCGATCCCAACGCTTACATCTACTTCACCATCCAGGGCCATGCCTGGGAGCCGATCTGCAAGGCGCTGGGCAAGGAAGAGTGGATTACCGACCCGAACTACAGCACGGCGAAGGCGCGTCAGCCGCACATCTTCGACATCTTCAATACCATCGAAGCCTGGCTGGCCGACAAGACCAAGTACGAAGCGGTGGATATCCTGCGCAAGTACGATATTCCTTGCTCGCCGGTGCTGTCGATGAAGGAAATTGCCGCAGATGAATCGCTGCGCAAGAGCGGCTCGATCGTGGAAGTTCCGCACAAGGTTCGTGGCACGTACCTGACCGTGGGCAGCCCGATCAAGTTCTCGGACCTGAAGCCGGAAATCACGGGTTCGCCGCTGCTGGGCGAGCACAGCGACGAAGTGCTGGCCGGCCTTGGCTACAGCGCCGAGGAAATCGTCAGCCTGCGCGAGTCGCAGGTAATCTGAGCGCGGTGTGCCGGGGAACGCGCGGACGAAACCTTCCGCGCATTCCCCGGCGGCTCGGGCAAGTGCCAGAATGACAGCCTGGAACCCGGGGCGACGATCCACGCCCCTTCCCATTCCTCAGGAATGACCATGCAGACTGCAATCGACTACGAACAATTGGTGTCCGCCATCGGCGACGCCATCATCATCTCCGGCGCCGATGGCGCCATCACGTTGTGGAACCCCGCGGCAGAATACATGTTCGGTTTCACCCAGGAGGAAGCCCTGGGCAAGTCGCTGGACCTGATCATTCCCGAGCGCCTGCGTGCGCGCCACTGGGAGGGGTACGACAAGACCATGGCAACGGGCCAGACCCGCTACGGCCATGACTTGCTGAAAGTCCCGGCGATCAACAAGAAAGGCGAGGCGATGTCGATCGCCTTTACCGTGGCGTTGCTGCACGGAGAGGGTGGGGAGGTTACGGGCATCGTGGCGGTGATCCGCGACGAGACCGCGCGCTTTCAGGAAGAACGGGCGCTGCGCAAGCGCATCACGGAACTGGAAGCCAAGGCGGGCGCCGCAGCCTGAACTTCTTCTCTCTTTTTCGGGGGCGCGCGGATGCCTGCGCGCCCCCGATGCCTATTTCATCGCGGCTGCCATGGTTGCTCCCAGAACCGCTGGCGAAGCGGGCACATGGAGTCCGGCTTGCCGCATGGCGTCGATCTTGGCTTCCGCCGTCCCTGTCCCCCTCAAGACAACGGCCCCTGCATGACCCATGCTGCGTCCCGCTGGCGCAGTGTTGCCGGCGATGTAGCCCACCACGGGTTTGCGACACCGGGCTTCGCGCAGGAAGCGTGCGGCGTCTTCTTCCGCAGACCCATCGATCTCGCCCAGCATGAGGATGCCTTCGGTCTGGTCGTCGGCCAGGAACATCTCCAGGCAGTCGATAAAGCTGGTGCCGTTGACCGGATCGCTGCCAATGTCGATGCAGGTCGACTGACCCAGCCCGGCAGCCGTGGTTTGCGCTACGGCCTCGTACATCAACGTACCCGAACGTGACACTACGCCGATCTTGCCCGACGCGTGGATGTGCCCGGGCATGACGCCGATCTTGCATTGGCCGGGCGTGATCACGCCCGTGCAGCCCGGGCCGATCAGGCGGCTGCCGGAACCTGACAGCGCACGCTTGACGCGCACCATGTCCATCACGGGGACGCCTTCGGTCATGCAGACGATCAGGGCAATGCCCGCATCGACCGCTTCCAGGATGGCATCGGCGGCGAACGGTGGTGGTACGTGGATGACCGATGCATCCGCGCCGGTGGCGTCGGCCGCTGCCGCCACGGAGTCGAAAACCGGCAGGCCGAGGTGCGTCGCTCCGCCTCTGCCGGGCGCAACGCCGCCGACCATCTTCGTGCCGTAGGCCAGGGCCTGTTCCGCATGGAACGTGCCTTGCGCGCTGGTAAAGCCCTGGCAGATCACGCGCGTGTTCTGGTTGATCAGGACACCCATTTCACCTGCCTCCTTTTGTCTGCGTGGCGCGCACGGCGGTCACAATCTTTTCGGCCGCATCGGCAAGATCCCCGGCAGACACGATCGGCAGACCTGAATTGCGCAGGATATGCCTGCCCTGATCGACGTTGGTGCCAGCCAGCCGCACTACCAGCGGCACGGTCAGGTCCACTTCGCGCGCGGCCGCGATGACGCCTTCGGCAATGTCGTTGCAGCGCACGACCCCGCCGAAGATATTCACCAGAACGCCTTTGACTTTCGGATCGGCCAGGATCAGGCGAAAGGCCGTCGTGATGCGCTCCGTGGTGGTACTGGCGCCTATATCCAGCAAGTTGGCTGGCTCGGCGCCATGGAGCCTGACGATGTCCATGGTGGCCATCCCGAGTCCCGCGCCATTGGCCATGCAGCCGATAGTGCCGTCCAATTGGACATAGTTCAGCGCGTGCCTGGCAGCCTCGGTCTCGGCCGGGTCCTCCTCGCCCTCGTCGCGCATTGCCTCGATCTCGGGATGGCGGAAGAGGGCGTTGTCGTCGAAGCGGAACCTGGCGTCGAGCGCCATGACCTCGCCGTTGTCCGTGACTGCAAGCGGATGAATTTCCAGGAGCGACGCGTCGAGCTCGGTGAAGGCGCGATAGGCCGAGAGAATGAGTGGCGTGGCGGCATCCGCCAGCTTGCCTGACAGCCCGAGGCCGAACGCCAGCCGGCGTGCATGGAACGGTTGGATACCGCAAGCCGGGTCGATCGCCACCTTCAGGATCTTCTCTGGTGTGTGTGCGGCAACCTCGTCGATGTCGGTGCCGCCTTCGGTCGACACCATGATCGTGACGCGCGCCGTGGCGGGGTCGATCAGGATGGCAAGGTAAAGCTCGCGCGAGATAACGCAGTCTTTCTCGATATAAAGACGCCGCACGACCCGGCCGGCCGGGCCGGTGTGCCTGGTGATCAAGGTCCTGCCCAGCATCTGCGCAGCGTTGGCGTGCACCTCGTCAATGGACATCGCGACACGCACGCCACCCTTTTCCGAATGATTGCCCGCGAAACTGCCGGCGCCGTGGCCGCCCCCGTGTATCTGCGACTTCACCACCCAGGCAGAGCCCCCAAGCTTGCGGGCGGCATGGGCGGCGTCGTCCGGCGTAAAGGCCACGCAGCCGGGTGGCACGGGCACGTCATAGCGCCTGAGCAATTCCTTGGCCTGATGTTCGTGGATGTCCACGTGTCTCCTCTCGCTGTTATATGCCGGATGCCGGTCTTGGAAGCGTCGATTTCCTTACAAAAATACGGTATGTAATATATCAAGGAGAGGAGCGTAAGGAAATCCGCGAAAACGAGTAGGTAGGAAGCCCTTCTCCTGCCTCGATAGCGGTCGGGACCTTGGCCGGGATCTATAAGGGAAGCGATCTGAACTTGTCGTCGCCGGCCAGGAAAATAAAAAGCGCGCCATTGGCGCGCCTTTGACTTCAAGACTGAAGAACTCAGCGATTCAATTCGTCCCTGCTCCCGCCACGGCGCGCAGGTACTCGTTCTTCTTGTCGAAGATGAGTTGGCTGAGGAACGGTGCATCGTACGCGGTGAGCAGGTGCGCATGGTACTGCTCGATGTAGCGCGCCACGCGGGCTTTTTCGCACTCGATGCCGCACAGCCATTCGAACATGGGTGCGTCCCAGCGGAACGTCAGCTCCAGTTCGTCGAATGCGGCGTTGTAGGCGGCCAGCTGGACGTCGCGGTCATGATGGCGCGTGTCGTTACCGGCTGACGTGGAAAGGGAGGAGGCGGATTCGCCGGTATGAAGTTGTTGCATGTTCGTCTCCTGAAAGTGCACTGCGGTGAATCTTGGTATGTGTGCAGCTTAGGCAGGACGAACGATTTACGATAATTAAAGTTACATCGAAAAACCATAAGTAAATGCTTATACATTGACGCGATGTCGTTGCGCGGGCCGGATCAACCCCTCGACACCGGTGATCTGCTGGATCAGCGTATGACCTTCCTCCATCAGAAAATGCTTGAATGCCAGCGCTACCGGCGGGAGACGCTTGTTTTTCCGGTGCACGACATACCAGTTCAGCATCACCGGGAAGCCCTGGATATCGAGCACGGCCAGTTTGCCGGTCTGCAGTTCCAGTCCGACGGTATGCGCCGAGAGAAAAGCGATCCCCATGTTGGCGATCACCGCCTGTTTGATGGTCTCGGTGCTCTTGATCTCCATGGCGATGCGCAGGTTGGACAGCCTTCCCGCAAAACCTTCCTGCATCGAGTTCCAGGTGTCAGATCCTTTTTCGCGTGAAACAAACGCCTCCTCCGCCAAGCCGGCCAGAGGTATGTTGCGTTGCCCAACAAGTGGATGATTCGGCGCGGCCACAATCACGTAGGGATGAGGAGCGAATGATTCCGCAATGGTGTCAATACCTTCTGGTGGGCGCACCATGACAGCCAGGTCCGTCAGGTTTCCGCCCAGTTGATGCAGCAATTCCTCGCGATTGTGCACTGCGAGATTCAGTGTCACGCCATCATGCCGATTCATGAATTCGGCAAGCAGGCGAGGAAAGAAATAATCGCCGGCGCTGATCACGGCGACGTTCAGACGGCCTCCGGAAATACCCTTGAGTTGCGCCATGGCATCCTCCGCCTCCCGGAATTGCTGGATGATGCTGCGGCTGTAGTGGAGCATCTCCGTGCCTGCCGGAGTGAGGTAAATCCGCTTGCCGAGCTGCTCGAACAAGGGCAGGCCCACATGGTGCTCCAGCTGCCGAACCTGCGTGGACACGGCAGGCTGCGTGAGATGCAGCTCCTCTGCGGCCCGCGAAAAGCTCAGGTGACGGGCTACCGTCTCGAACACTTTCAATTGCCGCAGCGTTGCATTTTTCATTGCACTGGATTCCTGCAATCTATAAAGGATCGTCAATGATCATAATAAAAAACTTTATGACGTGCTGATCTAAGTTTGAAGTAGCATCAATGCACGAATTCGTGCCGCAATGTCAGGCGCGCTCATTCAGTAGTGAAAAAAACGGGCGGTTCCCCAAACAGGCCAGCCCAGCACTCGCGCCGCAGAGCGCGAAGACACTAATGCAAGGAGACACGACATGGCGCACTTCGATGCGGCAGACGCCGTCACGGCTAATCAAGACGGCGGCCGCTCAGGCGGCCTGCTGGGCAATCGCTGGTTCCAGCTTTTCATCGGCATCCTCTGCATGGGGCTTGTGGCGAACCTCCAGTACGGCTGGACACTGTTCGTCAATCCCATGAACGCCAAGCACCATTGGGGCGACTCTGCGATCCAGGTCGCCTTTTCCATTTTTATCGTGACCGAAACCTGGCTCGTGCCGCTGGAAGGCTGGCTCGTAGACCAGTTCGGACCCCGGCCGGTAGTGGCCGGCGGCGCCATCTGCGCAGGTCTTGCCTGGGTGCTCAATTCCTATGCCACGTCGCTGCCGATGCTGTATGCCGGCGCCGTGCTCGCCGGGATCGGCGCAGGCGGTGTCTATGGCACGTGCGTGGGCAACGCGCTGAAGTGGTTCCCGGACAAGCGCGGGCTGGCAGCCGGGCTCACCGCTGCAGGGTTTGGCGCCGGCGCAGCCCTCACGGTGATTCCCATTGCAAATATGATCGAGAAGTCCGGATACGAGCATGCGTTCCGCACGTTCGGCATCATCCAGGGCGTGCTGATCTTTGCGATGGCGTTGTTACTGGTCAAGCCACGCCCGCCCAAGGGGCTGAAGGCCAACAAGGCCATCCTGACCAACCCCGTGGAGTTCACGCCGGGCCAGATGGTGCGTACACCGGTGTTCTGGGTGATCTATGCATCGTTCGTGGCCGTGGCAGCCGGTGGCATCATGGCCACCGCGCAACTTGGACCGATTGCCCGGGATTTTGGCTTCGCGACGATGCCCATCACGATGCTGGGCATGACGTTGCCGCTGCTGACGATGACACTGTCCATCGACAACCTTTGCAATGGATTGACGCGGCCGTTGTGCGGCCTCATCTCGGATCGCATCGGTCGTGAGAATACGATGTTCGTGATTTTCATTGGCGAGGGCCTGTCGCTGATCGGCCTGCTGGAGATGGGACATAACCCGTACTGGTTCATGTTCTTCGCCGCGCTGGTGTTCCTGTTCTGGGGCGAGATCTTCTCGATCTTCCCGGCGTTGTGTGCAGATACGTTCGGCAGCCGCTTCGCCGCGTCCAATGCCGGCACGCTTTACACGGCCAAGGGGACAGCCGCGATACTGGTGCCGCTGGCATCGGTGCTGTCGCATACGGGCGGATGGAACCTCGTCTTCGCCGTAGCAGCCGCGATGACTGTGGCTGCGGGGCTATCGGCGAAATTCGTATTGCAGCCCATGCGCCAGCGCTTCATCACGGGACATGCCGCTGCGAAACCTGTCAGCGATGCGGGCGGGTACGCAACGGGCTGGTCGGCAGGCAAGGGCGACTAAGCAGGTATTACCCACCTACAACTTTGTAGCCGTACCACCGCACTATCACGGCGACAGCCAGCAAGGAGCGGCACCATGAATGTTTCGCTTCCGCAGTTGAAGGCATTTGCCGCTGTGGCGCGCCAGAAGAGTTTCACGCGCGCCGCGGCGGAGTTGGGGCTGACGCAATCGGCCATCAGCCGTAGCGTGCGCGAACTCGAAGAAGAAATCGACCAGCGCTTGTTCGATCGTACGACTCGCCAGGTGGAGCTGACCGATGCCGGCGAGACGCTCTCCCAGCGGATTTGCCACCTGATAGAAGAGGTGGAGCAAACCCTGCGGGAGAGTCATGGAACGGGAAAGCCGAGCCAGGGCACCGTGCAGATTGCGACCGATCCGGTGACGTCCTCGATGTCGGTGCCAATGTGGGTGGCGGGTTGCCGGCAGGCCTGGCCCGGCATCGGCATTACGCTGCGCGACAAATCGCATGACTCGGTCCTGCAGAGCGTGCGTAGCGGCGAGGTGGATTTCGGTATCGCCAGCAACCCGGCGCCGTGCGATGACCTGTACTGCGAACCGCTGTGCATCGATTCACTGCAGGCGGTATTGCCCGCGGATCATCCGCTGGCAGCGGGGGAGTCCGTGGGCTGGGGCGAACTGGCCGACGCCTCGGTGCTGACCCTCGATCAGAATTCGGGCGTACAGCCGGCGGTGGACCGCGCGTTGTCCACCTATCACGTCAGGCCAGGCTCGCTGCAATTGCTCGGACACTTCGCCGCTATTTTCGGGATGGTTGCGATGGGACTCGGCATTGGCGTCGTGCCGTCGCGTGCCCAGGCCAGCGGTATGGCGCCCGCCGCCGTGCTTCGCCCTTTGCGTCCGCAGGTGACGTCCAACGTCATGCTCGTGCGGCGCAAGTCCCGATCGCTAAAACCTAACGCTGCCGCCATCTGGGACAACCTTCGTGCACAGGAATACGACACCGGGCTGTTGAAGAAAGTAGGGTGAGATCGTGAAACGGATTCATGTGATGCGCCGCCGCATTATTTTTAGTGCCTTAATAGGCTGAATTCATCACGAAAGCGACTGATAAAGCGGATTTTATTCATATTGTTGTGATGACCAACGCACCTCTCGGGGTGCGTTGTCTTTTTTAGGCGCAGACCTCTACTGATATACCACATACCAAATATTTACAGACCTCGCAGTGCAGCATATAATGAATCCACCTTGATCTTCATCACTTAGGAGTTTTCATGAACGCTACGCTGCTTACTATCTTGGCCCTTGGTGTGGTTTCCCTTGGCGTTACCGTCACGTATGTCCTCGCCACGCTCGTGCCGATGGGCCTGCTGACCACTGCTCAGGAGCACGGTCGCTTCGCTGGCCTGGGTTCCGAAGAGAGCGATACCGGTATCGGCAGCTCGGTTTCGGACACCGTCCTGCAACCGCGTTTCCTGCACGCCTGATCGCTCGGTTTCATCGCTGTACCAAGTATCAAGTTCGGGTCCACTGTAGCGGCCGGCAACACCTGAACTGTAGTGGTTTGTCAGTTTTCCTCGCGGCCGTTTCTTCAGCTTCTTATGCCCCTGCGCCTGCGGATCTCAGGTCCCGACGCAGCGCGGTATATCGCTCCACTCGTTCGTTTCCCTGCTTTTTTTGTTCTCGCATTGCTCGGGACTTACCCTATCGCGGGTATTCCGTAACATGCGCCGCACCAATTTCCACTCCAGCTTCGGCATGATGCATTCATGCGAAAAAGATCCCTAAGTAATTGATCTGAAAGGGGAGCGATACAAGCCGCCCAAGGAATTTGATGCACCCGACGCACCAGTCTGCGTTGCGATGATCATGCGTGCTTTCGAATGTCCGCTGTACCAGTCAGGCACACGCTCCAAGGCCCTTGAACTTCGGTGATATACCACATACTGTATAGCACTAGAACGGCTCAGCTGTTCGAGGCAGCAGGACAGAAGGGCAGTCCAAAAACAAAAGCAAAGCAGTAAAAGCAGGATTAAAAGAAACACCAGAAGACCTATCAAAACACCACCGGTATCCAACGTAGATGCCATTCCGCAACGGCGGGACACACCGCCAGAAGGAGACACCACCATGGAAAGTCAGCAACGCGCAGGCGCGCAAGCGTCCTGGTATGGTTCGCCGTGGATGCAGCTTGTATTCGGCGTGATCTGTATGGCGATGATCGCCAACATGCAGTATGGCTGGACGTTGTTCGTCAACCCCATTGACGAGAAACACCAATGGGGCCGCACTGCCATTCAGGTGGCATTCACCATCTTTGTGGTGACCGAAACCTGGCTGGTCCCTATCGAAGGCTATCTGGTCGACAAGTACGGTCCGCGCCCGGTTGTGGTGGGCGGGGGGGTGCTATGTGCGATCGCATGGGTCCTCAATTCGGTAGCTGGATCTCTGCCGATGCTCTACGTTGCCGCTGCAATTGGTGGCGTGGGTGCCGGCGCCGTATATGGCACCTGCGTGGGCAATGCGCTGAAGTGGTTCCCCAATCGTCGTGGCTTGGCGGCGGGTATTACAGCGGCCGGGTTTGGAGCGGGTTCTGCGGCTACCGTGGTGCCGATCGCCAACATGATCAAGACCAGCGGCTATGAGGCAACGTTCCTGTACTTCGGTCTGGGGCAGGGCATCATCGTGGTGCTGCTTGGCCTGGCGCTGCTGCCGCCGCCCGCGAAGATGATGGCGGACGTCAAGGCGACGCTGAAGTCGGCTGCGACGTATAACGCGTCGCCCCGGCAGGTTCTGTCCTCGCCCATCTTCTGGGTCATGTATGCGATGTTCGTCATGATGGCCGCAGGCGGTCTGATGGCGACGGCGCAACTCGGTCCGATCGCCAAGGACTTTGGCCTGCACGATTCGCCGGTGTCGATCCTCGGCCTGACTCTGCCGGCGCTGACCTTCGCCCTGACCATCGACCGTGTGCTCAATGGGGTCACGCGCCCCTTCTTCGGCTGGATCTCCGACCACATCGGACGTGAGAACACGATGTTCATCGCGTTCGCCGTGGAAGCTGTCGGTATCCTGCTACTGTCGAAGTACGGTCATGATCCGGTGGCGTTCGTGGTGCTGACTGGCATCGTGTTCTTTGCCTGGGGCGAGATCTACAGCCTTTTTCCTGCCACCTGCGGCGATACCTTCGGCCCGAAGTTTGCTGCCACCAATGCTGGCATGCTCTACACCGCCAAGGGAACGGCAGCCTTGCTGGTGCCTTTCTCCAGCGTCATCACGGCCGCCACGGGCGACTGGCACGCCGTGTTCATGCTGGCTTCGGGCATGGCCGCGCTCTCGGCGCTCCTGGCGGTGTTTGTCCTCAAGCCGATGCGCGAAGCGCATGCACGAAAAACCGTGCAAGACAGCGCGCCGATTGGCATGCCGCGCGATGCGTGAGAATCTGACGTGAACAAATAGTAGTCGCCTCGCGAGAGGCGTTTGTCCCAGGCCCGCCGCGTGCGGGCTTTTTTGCGCTTGTTCCGAGGCACGCACCCGACTGGCTTCGTAGACTTCGTGCAATTAACCGCCAACGAAGGACCTAAACAATCCGGGGAGAGGGCCTGCCTTTCGGCAAGTCCCTCTCCCCGGATTCATAGTCTCCAACGAGCAGGGGTCGCTGTGGCGCTAACGGCCCAGGGGCAAGGCAGATCTGGTAGTGAGATTGCCGACGAAATCGACGACATGCCCGAGCACAGCATCGTCGGCCAGGATGCGACGATGGCCCAGCCCTTCGGTTGTCAGGAGTCGGGCGCCCGGCCAAGCGCCGGCAATGGCTGCGCCATCCTGCCAACGCACGGTTTTGTCATGGCGGTCGTGAATGACAAGGGCGGGAGGCACCGGCCGCGCGCGTCCGATATCTGGCACATTGAACGTCGACCAACTCGTGCCGAGCCATTGTTCGCTGTTTCGCTGCATCCGCGCCAGAACCCTGGGCGCAATGCCGAGCTGCCAGGCCAACGCCGAGCAGGCATCGTGCATGTCGGCAGGCGAGCCGATCATGACCACGCCACGGGCTGGAAGACCTTCGCGGATTGCCTGCGCTGCGGCGGCACCGCCCAGCGAATGCGCAATGACCGCGTGCACCGGTCCAACATGCCACGCGACCGCCAACAGCGAGCGCGTCATTTCAAGTATCGAGGTTTGCCGCTGGCCACGGGCGCCTGCGTCCGACGCGCCATGTGATAACGCATCGAAAGCCACGACACGCATGCCCGCCGACAGCAGCTTTCCAACCATGGCGTGCCACTGTCCCGCATTGCCGCCCCATCCATGGGCGAGTACCACGACCGGTCCTTTGCTTCCCCAGCGATATACCCGCACGCGGCGGCTGCCGCCTTGCCCCGTTACAAGTGCCCACTCTGTGCGTGCAGCATCGAGCAATCGCAAACCTTCCGCAGGGATGCGTTCGCGTGGAGGCGAAAACCACAGTCTCTCGAGCGCGCGCGACGTGGCGTCGGGAAAAAACAGGCTGCCGGTCTGCCAGCGCAGGCGGTGCCACGCCAACAAACCGGACGTCAAGGTGTTGGTGAGTCGATGACGGAGGCGAAACGGTACCTGCCCGGGTTCTGATGCAGGGTCGACGGATGCAGATGACAACACTTGCGGCACGGTGAGCACCTCCAACAGCTTCTTTGTGATGGCTGACGAGAATATGACTGCAGCCGGTCCGACTTTTTTCGCGTAAGGGAACGACCAGTCGTGCTATTTTTTGGGCAAGAAAAACCGGCAAGAATGCCGTTGGATACACTGCGCGAATGCCCTCGCTGCAGCGTTGTCAATCCCGTTAGCCGGTTTCCTGTAGTACTACTCTGCGCGGGCCGGCGACCCAGGGCAATTCTCACGGACGTCATTGACGAGCCGCCCAAAGGCCTTTCGGGCCATCCCCGCCGCATCGCCCCGGCCCATCAGCCTGAGCGATGACTGGAACGACATCCCGATGCCAGCCATCTCGAATGCGAACTGGCGCGGATCCGTATCCTGGCGCAGATCCCCTTCATCGACTGCATCCAGAACCACCCGTACGATGGTGCTGTGCCAATCCTTGAATGCCTGTACAACGTTGTCCCGTATGACGCCGGGACGATCCCGGTATTCCTGGGACAACGCCATGAACACGCATCCGCCTTCGATCACCGTGCCGGACAACCAGGCCATGTAGCCGTCGAACAACTTCTCCAGCCGGCCGGTGCCGCGAGGCTCGCGCATGGCTGGCTGAATGACGATTTCCGAGAAGCGTTCCATGGCTCTGACCAGAACGGCTTCCTGCAACGCTTCCTTGGATCTGAAGTGCGCGTAAAGCCCGCTCTTCGACATGTTGGTGTCGGCAGCAAGTGTTGCGAGCGACAACTGCTCGAAGCCGACCTTTGTGGCCGACTGCAGTGCCTGCTCGATGATTGCGCTCCGCGTCAGTTGTCCTTTTTGCATGCGCTGGAGAATAGCACGACCGGTCGGTTTGTCAACTTGCCTTGTGCCACACATGGACGATACTGATGTGACGTCAACGCAAAGCGGGCGCTTCCGTTATGTGAAGGCGGAGGAGGATGGTGTGCTTTGTCAGCCGTACGGATGAGAGTCCGAATGGCCAGATCAAGCCATCATTAAAAAACTGTAAAAGTGTTCCACAACAGACCTTACGGAACGCTTAACGTGCTCTATACTCGAATGCACGTCCGCGCACTTTTTTTTCACTGGTGACTGGAGACCGACATGAACAGTACAGCCGTGCCAAGAGGCGCTAGCGAACCGTTCCGGCAACTGCGTGCGTTGCGTCGAGCCCGCAAGCTCAAGCAGGAGGACGTCGCCCGTAAGGCCGGGATTTCCCGGGAGGCCTATCTCAGGGCCGAATCGGGCCAAGCCGATCCGCGCATGTCCACCTTTCTGGCGGCATGCGAGGCGTTGGGCCTTGAAGTCGTACTTGCGCCGCAACACCTGGCTGCAGACGTCAACGCATTCATAGCCAGCCGCAATGGTGGTGTCACAACCGCCTCAATGGCGGGACAACCCGCTGCAGCGCAGGCCCCGTCGGCGCCCGCGCCGTCGCAGGGTGGTTTTGGAACCGGCTCGGCGCCGGGCGAGGGCCACAAGCCCGTTTGACCGAAACAGTGCGCTGAACGCCGAGGGCGGGCGAGTCATCGCTCGCCCTCGGCGGATATATGCTTCGCCGCCAGCCCCTGCTGGCGCATATTGCGTGGCCGTGCGCCGCGCATCTCGTTTTCCTGATTCATTCTTGGCCGCCCGTCCTCGTCTTCGCGCGGCGCTCCTGTCGTTCACATTTCCCCGTTTGTTTCGTTGCCGTCGCCTGTCAGCTGGTGATGCCTGCGTGCGTCTATTGTGTTGGTGTCAGTTGTGTTTGACTTTGCGCAGGCGCGTGATTACGATTCGGTAAAGTGATTTAACAATACGTAATTTTCTCGACGACGCTTGAGTTCGATGGCGAGGTGAGAAGGAGACTTCATGACACAAGCACAACTTCATCGGGCTGAAGGCATCGGGCAGCAGGCAGCGGCGTATATGTCCGGGTTCGCCAACGAATTTGCTACCGAGGCGCTGCCTGGCGCGCTGCCTGTTGGCCGCAACTCGCCGCAACGCGTGGCATATGGTCTCTATGCCGAACAGATTTCAGGTACCGCCTTTACCGCGCCGCGCGCGCACAACCGTCGTTCGTGGCTGTACCGCATTCGCCCGGCGGCCATGCACAAGCCGTTTGTCGAGATGGCGCAAGGCCGCTGGCTAAGCCGCTTCGACGAGGTGCCGGCGTCACCGAACCAGATGCGGTGGAGTCCGCCGGCGATGCCGTCTGCCCCAACGGATTTCGTGGACGGCATCGTCACGATGGCAGGCAATGGCGGACCCGAGGCGCAAACGGGGTGTGGCATCCATCTCTATATGGCGAACCGGTCGATGCAGGACCGCTTCTTCTATAACGCCGATGGCGAGATGCTGATCGTGCCGCAGCAAGGCCGCTTGCAGGTGGACACAGAGATGGGACGCCTGACCGTGGAGCCGCAGGAAATCGTGGTGATTCCACGCGGTGTGCGCTTCAGCGTGGCGCTGCCCGATGGCGAGGCGCGCGGCTACATCTGCGAAAACTACGGGGCGTTGTTCCGGCTGCCGGATCTTGGCGTCATCGGCTCCAACGGTCTGGCGAATCCGCGTGACTTCCTCACACCGGTTGCCCACTACGAAGACCGCGAAGGCAAGTTCGAACTAGTGGCGCGCTTCCAGGGCAATCTTTGGCGCGCCGAGATCGATCATTCGCCGCTTGATGTCGTGGCATGGCATGGCAACTACGCGCCTTACAAATACGATCTGCGCCATTTCAATACGATCGGATCCATCAGTCATGACCATCCGGATCCGTCCATCTTCCTGGTGCTGCAGTCGCCGTCGGACACACCGGGTGTCGATACGGTCGACTTCGTGATCTTCGGGCCGCGCTGGCTGGCTGCGGAAAACACGTTCCGTCCGCCTTGGTTCCATCGCAATATCGCCAGCGAATTCATGGGCCTGATCACGGGTGTGTACGACGCCAAGGCCGATGGATTTGCACCGGGTGGTGCCAGCCTGCACAACTGCATGAGCGGGCATGGTCCCGATGCCGAGACCTTCGAGCGGGCCAGTGTCTCGGACACCAGTGCGCCGCACCACATCACGGACACGATGGCGTTCATGTTCGAAACCCCCGGCGTTATCCGTCCCACTCGCTATGCGGCAGAGTCGGCCATGCTGCAACACAACTACTACACGTGTTGGCAGGGCCTGAAGAAGCATTTCAACCCTGACGTCCGCTGAAACTCGGAGTATTTCGATATGACCGCCCCCATGACCAGCTGGGTCGAATCGGCCAACGATGGCCAGACTCATTTCCCGCTGCAGAACCTGCCGTACGGCATTTTTTCCAAAGTTGGCGAGACACCGCGCGTAGGCGTGGCGATTGGCGACCAGGTGCTTGACCTCGCTGCACTGGACGATGCCGGACTGCTGCCCGCCGCGGCGCGCGGCACGTTTGCGGCGCCGACGCTGAACCGCTTCATCGCCCTTGGCAAGCCGGTGTGGAGCGAGACGCGTGCGCGGCTGGCCGCGCTGCTGTCAGTAGCGGGTGACCAGAGCCTCCGGGGCAATGCGGCACTGTGTGGCAAGGCGCTGGTGCCGATGTCTGCAGCGACCCTGCACCTGCCCGTCGAGATTCCGGGCTATACCGATTTCTACTCGTCTCGTGAGCACGCGACCAATGTCGGCCGCATGTTCCGCGATCCCGAGAATGCGCTGCTGCCCAACTGGCTGGAGATTCCGATTGGTTACAACGGTCGTGCCAGTTCGGTCGTGGTCAGCGGCACCGCGCTGCGTCGGCCGAATGGCCAGATCAAGCTGCCAGATCAGCCGCGCCCGATTTTTACGGCGTGTCGCAAGCTGGACTATGAACTGGAGATGGGCTTCATCGTTGGAAAACCGTCGACCCTTGGAGACCCGGTGAGTACCGAGGCCGCGCCTGCGCATATGTTCGGCATGGTGATTCTCAACGACTGGAGTGCGCGCGATATCCAGCAATGGGAATATGTGCCGCTTGGGCCGTTCAACAGCAAGGGCTTTGGCACGTCGATCTCGCCGTGGGTCGTCACGATGGATGCGCTCGAACCGTTCCGTCGCGACAATCCGGCCCAGTCTCCCGAGCCGCTGCCGTATCTGCGGCAGCAGGCGAGGAACGCCTACGACATCGCGCTTGAAGTGGCGCTGCAACCCGAGGGCGGCGATCCCACCACGGTATGTCGTACCAACTTCAAGGCGATGTACTGGACGATGGCGCAGCAACTGGCTCACCATACCGTATCCGGCTGCAATGTACGCGTCGGGGACCTGATGGGCTCGGGCACCATTAGCGGTACCACGGCCGATTCGTGCGGCAGCCTGCTGGAAACCACGCGCAACGGCAACGAACCCGTGGAACTGGCTGGCGGGGTCCGGCGCGGTTTCCTGGAGGACGGCGATACCGTGGTCATGACAGGCTGGTGCCAGGGCGACGGTTACCGCGTGGGATTCGGAGAAGTGATGGGGAAGATCCTGCCGGCGCATGCATAATTTGACCGACTGAATTCTCGGACTACACGGTCGCGGGGCGGGGCAACCAAGAGGTTGCGCCCGCCCCGTTACATTTGGGCAAGATCGTTACGGTTACGCCACAGCTTTCGTGGCAGTTAGAGACTACGCTTGGAAAATAATACGGAACTATCCCCGGGTCTTGCGGGTGCCGGCACTTCGCGTGCGTCAACAGGCACTCCGTGTGCGGCGTGCCTGTGGCGGGTTCCGGGTCTACTACTCACCCGACGCGCACGGCATGACATTGGAATTTGGAGTTCGCGCATGGGCGGCAACTGCGCCGGCATTGCATACGCCTGACGCCTGGCAGGCATGGTGCCGGTCGCCATGGCTACCAGACGGCACGGGCTTGCCCGCACTCTCCTCCATGGCGCCGATGTTGCGCCGACGTGTCAATGCGATCGGCAAGGCTGCATTACTTCCGGCCTATCACGTAGCCGCCACCCCGGTGCCCGCGTCCGAAGGCGGCTCCCGCCTCCCACAGATTCCTTCCATTTTTGCCTCGCGCCATGGCGATAGCGAGCGCGCGTTCGAGATGTTGAGCGAACTGGCCGCAAGCTCGCCAATTTCGCCGACGGCCTTCGGGCTGTCCGTGCACAACGCAATTGGCGCCCTGTTCTCGATCGATCGTGGCGAGACCTCGGTCCAGCAGGCCGTTGCTGCGGGGTGCGACACCGTCGAGGCGGCCGTCGTCGAAGCGGCTGCACTCTTGGCCGATGGCGCCGACGAGGTGCTGCTGGTCTGCTATGACGCGCCGTTGCCTGCCGCTTATTCCGAGTTCGCGGATGAACCGGGCTGCCTCTTCGGTTGGGCGTGGCGAATGGGCCGTCCACGTGCCGGAGACCCTGCCATGAGGCTGGAAATTGTGGCGCAGCGCGGGACGAGGGAAGCGGAGGATACGGACACTGCGCATCCTGTGTTGCCGCACGGCCTGGACGTATTGCGCTTCTTCCTGGCCGGCGAACCAGAACTGATGCACCGTGGCGAGCGCGCGATCTGGAGGTGGCAACGCCATGGTTGAGCGCCTGGACCGCATGTGGCGCGTTTGCGCCACGGGCTTCTGCTTCTCGAGCTTCGGCATGGGCGGCCTGATGCTGCGGGTGTTCGTATTTCCGGTCTTGTCGTTGCTGCCATGGTCCGATGCCAGTCGTCAACGTGCATGCCGGCAGGTGATCCACCATGCGTTCCGGCTGTTTGTCTGGCTGATGCACACCGTGGGCGTGATCCGCTGCGATGTGCTCCACGGCGAGCGGTTGCGCCGCAATGGGCTGCTGGTCGTGGCCAACCACCCGTCACTGATCGACGTGGTGTTCCTGATGTCGCTGATCCCTCGTCCTGACTGCGTGGTCAAGTCCGCGCTGGTGCGCAATCCGTTCACGCGCGGGCCGGTGCTGGCGACGGGCTGGGTCCGTAACGACGTCGGGGCGGCGATGGTGGATGACTGCATCGCATCGCTGCGCTCGGGCAACAACCTCATCATCTTTCCGGAAGGCACGCGCACGCGCCCCGATGGTCCGCTGACCTTGCGGCGTGGCGCCGCCAACGTGGCGGTGCGTGGTGGATTCGCGCTGACCCCGGTGGTGATCCGTTGCCAGCCACCTACGCTGACCAAGGGCGAGAAGTGGTACCACGTGCCAGTGCACCGGCCACACTTTGTTATCGAGGTGCATCCCGATGTGCCGGTGTCTGACTGGGTGCCGCCGGGCACTGACGACAGTCTGGCCGTGCGCCGGCTCACGCAATCGCTATCCGAATTTTTCTCCAGGGAGATCCGCCGTGACGGCGCTTGAAACAGAAATCAAAGAACTGATCATCTCATCGCTGTCCCTTGAGGACGTGAGCGCAGATGACATCGACCCGGCGGCACCGCTGTTCGTCGAGGGTCTTGGCCTCGACTCGATCGACGCGCTGGAGCTTGGCCTCGCGCTGCAGAAACGCTTTGGCATCACGATGAACGGCAGCAAGGAAGAGGTCCGCGCGCGTTTTGCCAGCGTCTCGGCACTTGCCGCCTTCGTGGCCGAGCAGCGCGGGCAGGCGCCTGCCTGACGTACCGCCACCGATCTTTCCGCCCAGCTACGGAGTCCGACATGACCCATGACCAAATCTTCGCGCGCGTGGCCGCGGTCCTCGAGGAGAGCTTCGAGATCGACCCGGCGTGCATTACGCCCGAGGCGCGCCTGTACGACGATCTGGATATCGACAGCATCGATGCAGTGGACTTGCTGGTCAAGCTCAAGCCATTGTTGAGCAAGCCGCTCAAGCCCGAGCATTTCAAGTCCGTGCGCACGGTGCAGGACGTTGTGCTGGCGCTGTCGCAACTGATCGACACGCCGGCTACCGCGTGACCCCGGCATGCTCTGGCGCAAGTGGGGATTCGGGCTGCTCACGCTGTCCTATCCGCCAGTGATCTACCTCGGTCTGCAGCATTTTTCGCCGCGGGTGATGGCGCTGGCGCTGTTGGCGCTGGCATTGTTGCGCGCCGGCACGAGCCGTCAAGCCGGCTGGCGCGTCGTGGCACTACTGGCGGCCGGGCTCGCCATGGTGGTCATGGCGTCGGATCATGCGTTGCCGCTGAAGCTATACCCGGTAGTCGTCAATGTGGCGATGCTGTGCGTGTTCGGCTGGACGCTGTGGCATCCGCCCACGCTTGTCGAGCGTCTGGCTCGTATGCGGGAACCGGACCTGCCGCCGAGAGGGGTGGCCTACACACGCCGCGTCACCCAGGTGTGGTGCGTGTTCTTTGCGTGCAACGGCACGATGGCGGCAATCACGGCGTTTGCGGCCAGCGACCGCGTCTGGGCGCTCTATAACGGCGCCATCTCCTACGGGTTGATCGGCGCGATGTTTGCCGGTGAGTGGCTCGTCCGCCAACGGGTGATGGCTAGGGGCGCGGAGAATCGTCATGGTTGAGCGGCATCCGGTGTGGACCGGATTGGGGGGCGTCATGGCGGCGCTGGCCGCGGCCGATGGCGCGCATCCCGTGGCGTGTGACGGGGCGCGCACCGTGGATGCCGTGCAGTTCCTGGCGCGCGCCGCGGCATGGCGGCGCATGCTGGCTCTCGCGCCGGGGCGGCGCTGGGCGATCCATCTCGACGACACCGCCGAGTTTGCCGCTGCACTCTTCGGCGCCTGGCATGCGGGCAAGCACGTGGTGCTGCCCGGCGATACCCGCCCCGAAACACTGGTGGCATTGCGTGCGCAGAGCGATGGCTGGGCCGGCAACCTGCCGGGTGGAGCGTTGCCCGACCCGGCACAGGGCACGGATACCGGGGGCGACTGGCCGAATCTGGCGACGCAGGACACCGGGATCACGCTATTTACGTCCGGCTCGACCGGCGCGCCAGAGGCGATCGACAAGCGCCTGGGCCAACTCGATGCCGAAGTCCACGCGCTGCAGCAGGCATTCCGCCACACCTGCTCCGACACCACGCGTGTACTTTGCACGGTTTCGCATCAGCATATCTATGGACTGCTGTTTACGGTGCTCTGGCCGATGGCGGCCGGGCGGCCGATGCCGCTCTCGCGACTCGCTTTCCACGAGGAATTGGTGGCTGCCTGCCAGAGCGGTGGCACACCGGCCGTGCTCGTCAGTAGTCCTGCATTCCTGAAGCGGCTGCCCGATGCATTGGACTGGCCGGTAATACGCCATGTCGTACGCGCCGTCTTTTCGTCTGGCGGCCCATTGCCCCCCGAGGCGGCGGCCGCCACGCTGCGCCTGATGGGCCAGTCTCCGATCGAGGTGTTCGGCAGTTCGGAAACCGGCGGCGTCGCCTGGCGCCAGCGCCCGGTAGAAGGCGATCGCTGGACCGCGCTGCCGGGCGTGGCATGGCGGCTCCAGGACGGCTTTCTGGCCGTGCGGTCGCCCCATCTGGCTGACGACAACTGGTATGTCTGCACGGACCGGGCGTTGCCTGCCGGCGACGACAGCTTCGTGCTGGCGGGACGGGCCGACCGCATTGTGAAGATCGAGGAAAAACGGATCTCGCTCACGCAGATCGAGCAGTGTCTGATGGCATCGCCATGGGTGCGAGAGGCGCGTGTGGTAACGATGGAACTGGATGTCGGCGTGCGTGTGGCCGCCGCCGTAGTGCTCTCGGACGATGGGCAGGCGCAGCTGGATGCGTACGGACGAAGTGTCCTGGGCAGTGCGCTACGCCGGCATCTGGCTGCCGCTATCGATCCCGTGGCGTTGCCACGTCGTTGGGGATTTCTGGGGGCGCTGCCGTGCAATGCGCAGGGCAAGACGACCGAAGTGATGCTGCGCGAGGTGTTTCGCCGCACAATGCCCGACGTGCGCTGGCTGGCGCACGACGCGGTGTCCGCCATGGCCGAGCTGCACGTGACCGAGGACCTTGCCGTGTTCGACGGTCATTTCCCCAGCGCGCCCGTGGTGCCAGGCGTGGCCCAGGTGGACTGGGTCATGGCACTCGCCCCTCAGAAGCTGCCGGTCCCGCCGCGCCAGCACTTCGCGGGAATGGATATTCTCAAGTTCCATGCCGTGATTCGTCCGAACACCCGCGTGCGGGTGGAACTGATCTGGCACGCCGATCTCCATGCGCTGGGTTTCCGCCTGAGCTCCGATGCGGGGCACCACGCCAGCGGCAAGATCGTCTTTCATCGCGGGGCGCCATGAGTTCGACAGGCGCATGGGTCCGTCCGGCGTTTCACCCGGTGGTGCTCGTCCCCGTCTTCGATCACGAAGGGGCGATTGGCGCCATGGTGGACGCTATTCTTCAGCACCCGACACCGTGTCTGCTCGTGGACGACGGCAGTGGTCCGGCGTGCGAGCAGGTGCTTCGCGAGCTCGCCGCTGCCCACCCGGGCCGCGTGCGCCTTGTGCGCCTGCCGCAGAACCAGGGCAAGGGTGCCGCGCTCATGGCGGGCTTCCGGGCTGCCGCAGAGTTGGGCTACACACATGCGCTACAGATCGACGCCGACGGCCAGCATGATGCCGCCTGCATCCCGCAGTTTCTGGCGCTGGCCGAGGCGGCTCCGGAAGCCTTGATTTGCGGTCATCCCGTCTATGACGAATCCGTGCCGAAGCACAGGTTGTACGGGCGTTATCTGACCCATGTCTCGGTGTGGATCAATACGCTCTCCTTTGAGATTCGGGATTCGATGTGCGGGATGCGGGTCTATCCGCTGCCTGCCGTGACGCGTCTGATGCGGGAAGTGAATCTGGGCCACCGCATGGAGTTCGATACCGAGGTGGCTGTGCACCTGGTGTGGCGCGGCGTGCGGGTTGTCAATGTCCCGACGCGCGTCACGTATCCGGCCGATGGCGTATCGCACTTCGATCTGTTGCATGACAACGTACGCATCGCGCGCATGCACGCACGGCTGTTCGTCGGCATGTTGCTGCGGATGCCGCGCCTGCTGTGGCGCAAGGTGGTGACGTGAATCCGGCCGATACTGGCCCTGGCGCCGCATCCGGTGCGGCCCGTTCGCGCCACTGGAGCACGATTGGCGAAGTCACGTGTGCCTGGGGTGTCTGGTTCCTGTATTTTCTCCATCGGATCTTCGGTCGGACCCTTTTCCGAATCGTGATCTATCCGGTGGTGACGTACTTCTGGCTGACCCGCCCGCTGGCCCGCCGATCCTCGATGGCGTTCCTGACCCGGGTCGAGCAGACCGCCGGCACGTTTGGCGGCAGGCCGACCTGGCGGCATTCGCTGCGGCACCTGTTCTGCTTTGGCGACACGTTGCTGGACAAGCTGCTGGCCATTGGCGGCCGGTATCGCTTCGACAATGTCTGCTACGAAGGTGTCGAGGTGCTGCGCGAACAGATCGCACGGGGGCAGGGTGGCGTCATCATGACCGCACATCTGGGCTGCCTGGAGCTATGCCGCGCGGTGGCCGACCGGCGCGACGGCATGCGGCTGACGGTACTCGTTCACACCCAGCACGCGGAACAGTTCAATCAGATCCTGTCGCGCCTGGATCCGGAGTCGGGTGTACAGCTCTACCAGATCGTCGATATCTCGCCTGCCACGGCGCTGGAACTATCGGCCAGGGTGCAGGCCGGCGAATTCGTGGCGATTGCGGGAGACCGCGCACCCGCCCACGGCGGCCGCGCCGTGCGGGTGCCGTTCATGGGGGCGCCAGCCCGGTTCCCGATAGGCCCTTACGTACTGGCATCGCTGATGCGCTGTCCGTTGTATGCACTGGGCTGCATCCGGCAGCGCGACGGGTATCTGCTGCGCTTCACCGAACTTGCACGCGAGGTCAAGCTGCGCCGCGCGCGTAGAGAAGAGGCGTTGGTCGAATTGGCCACGGCCTATGCCGCGTGGCTGCAGGCCATCGTCCTGGAGTCGCCGTACGACTGGTTCAACTTCTACGATTTCTGGGCGGACGATCCCGTAACCGCCGGTCGCCAGGTGGCGGCGGCTTCTTGAGACAGGCAGGTCCATTTTCCCATGTCCAAAGCGCTCCATCACGCCATCACGCTGACGCCGTCATTCCATGACCTCGATCCCATGGACGTGGTCTGGCACGGCAACTACCTGCGTTACTTCGAAGTGGCGCGCTGCGCGTTGCTGCAGACCTTCGACTACGACTATCCGCAGATGCGGGAGTCCGGCTACGCGTGGCCCGTGGTTGACCTGCGGGTCAAGTATGTTCGCCCGCTGGTCTACGGGCAGGTCGTCGAAGTCCATGCATCGATTGTCGAGTGGGAGAACCGGCTCAAGATCGACTACGAGATCCGCGACGTAGCGTCGGGGCAGCGCGTGACCAAGGGGTATTCGATTCAGGTGGCTGTCGACATGAAGACGCAGGAAATGCTTTATGTGAGCCCGCCGGTGTTGCTGGAAAAACTTGGAGTGGAGCCATGAAGCGTCGCCACTTCGTTTGCTGCCTTGCGCTAGGCGCGGCGTTATGTGTGGGTGTTCCCGCCCAGGCCGAAGACCTGCTCGGCGGCGTGGCCGCGCGACTGGCCGATGCGCCAGTGATTCGTGGCCAGTTCGAGCAGACTCGCAAGCTGGCCGGTTTCGGCAACCCGCTGGTCTCGCGCGGCGATTTCGTACTGGCACGCGGACGAGGCGTGATATGGTCCACGCGCGAACCGATTGCATCGAGCTTGCTGGTCACGCCCGAGCGGCTGGTGATGCGTGGCGCCGATGGCAAGGTGCAGCAGCAGATGCAATCCGATACCCAGCCCGCGATGCGCGTCGTGGGCGAATCCATGATCGCGATGCTGCGTGGCGACCTGCGCAGCCTGCAGGCGCGCTTCGATGTGACGGGCAAACTGGTCGGCAAGGCCGGCTGGACGCTGACGCTGACGCCGACCGATGCCGGGATGCGCCGGGTTTTTGTCCGTATCGAACTGGCGGGTGACAAGTTCGTGCGCAATGTCCGGCTGGAGGAGGCGGGGGGCGACAGCACCGTGGTTCGGATGATCGATACTGCTGCGGCCACAAGATTGACGCCCGCCGAGGAGCAGCGTTTTGAGTGACGCGGCCGGCGTGGCGATGCGTGGCGGACTGACGCGGCTGGAGCGCTGGCTGGCCGTCGGCTGGCTGCTGCTTGTGCTGGCGCTGATCGCGCATCAGTTGCAGTTCTGGCGTGCATCGCGGCTCGATACCGATGTCATGGCGCTGCTGCCAACGAGCGAACGCACAGGCACGGCGGATCGTGTGCTGCGCCGGCTCGCCGATGGCGTGGCGCAGGAGGTGGTGGTGCTGGTCGGTAGTCCGGACTGGGCACGTACGCGCGCCGCCGCCGAGCGTTTCAGCGCGGTCACGGCGAAGCAGGGGGCGCTGCTCAAACCGGTCGACAAGATAGCCGCCTTCGATTTCGACGCCGCGCTGGCGTTCTACCGGCCGTGGCGCGACCACCTGCTGACCGATGCGCAGCGCACGCAGTTGCGTGATGCCAATGTGGATGCGCTGGCGCAGCAGGCGCTGACCAGGCTTTATCAGTTTTCCACTGGCCCTCGACTGACGGACTGGGCCGCCGACCCGCTCGGACTCTGGCAGGACTGGTGGCTATCGCGCGCGGCGATCACGCGGGTGCATGAACGCGATGGCCTGGCCGCATTGTCGGGTGACAGCAAGGAGTGGGCGTTGCTGTCGTATCGCATCACCCGGCCGGCCTTCGCGGTCGATGGCAATACTGACTATGGCGACCTCCTGCACACGGCAGAGGTCGCGGCGCGGCACGGCGACGAAGGGGTGCGCGTGATCGCCGCCGGTATTCCGCTCCATGCGGAAGCCGCCGCCGCACAGGCCAACTGGGAAATGAACGTGATCGGCGGAGGATCGCTGGCCGCCGTGTTGCTGCTGGTGTGGCTCGCGTTCCGCTCACTGCGGCCCATTGTGCTGGTGGGTCTGTCGTTGCTGATCGGCACGGCGGCTGCAATTTCGGCCACGGCGGTCGTGTTCGATCGCGTGCATCTGGTGACGCTCGTGTTCGGGGCCAGTCTGGTCGGTGTGGCCGAGGATTTCGGTATTCATTACTTCGTGACGCGGCAGTCGATGCCGCGCGCCGCGCCACCGGCAGTGATGCGATTCTTGCTGCCCGGTCTGGTGCTGGCCTTGCTGACGAGCGTGGTGGCGTACCTGGCGCTCGGGGTGGCGCCATTCCCCGGGTTGCGGCAGATGGCGCTGTTCTCGGCGGTGGGTCTGGTCTGCGCATTCCTGACTGTGGCGCTCTGGTTTCCGCTGCTGGATCGCGGCACGCTGCGCCAGACCCGGCTGACTGCATGGCTGGCGGGCAGCCTGGCCCGTTGGCCGCGCGTGCGCAACGATCGCCGCACATGGATGGCGCTCGCCATGCTGGCCCTGTTTGTCGTGCCGGGCGTGTGGCAGGTGCGTGTCGTCGACGATCTGCGGCAACTGCAAAGCTCGCCGCCAGCACTCGTGGAAGCGCAGCGCACGACAGGGCGGTTGCTCGGGACGCCGAGTCCCGCGCAATTCGTGCTGGTACGTGGCGCCACGCCTGACGAAGTGCTGGCTCGCGAAGAAGCGGTCAAGGCAAAACTGGCCGGAGCGATTGGCCGGGGCGAGCTGGCCGGCCTCCTGTCGGTATCCGATTGGGTGCCGTCCGCCGCGCGGCAGCGTGCCGATGCGGCGCTGGCGGACCGGCAGGAACTTGCGGTGCGCCAAAGCGTGGCGAAGACGCTCGGCGGCACCATTGCCGCACCGCCCGTCAGGCGCGGCGATGCCGTGCTGACGCTTCAGGCATGGCTGGCGAATCCGGTGTCCGATACGCTGCGCCACCTCTGGCTCGGCCGGGAAGGCGAGGGCTACGCAAGCGTGATGCTGCTGCGTGGACTCGACAATCCGGCAGCGATGCCGGCCATTGCGCGTTCGGTAAGTGAAGTGCAAGGGGCCGAATGGGTAGATCGCGTGGCGGATCTGTCCGGCCTGCTGCATCACTATCGCGTGCTGATGAGCTGGCTATTGCTGGCCGGCGCGGCGGGCGTGGCGTTGCTGCTGGCGTGGCGCTATGGCCGGAGCGGCTGGCGCGCGCTGGCTCCCACGCTGCTGGCTGCGGCAATCAGCGTGGCTGTGCTTGGATGGCTGGACGTGCCACTGCAATTGTTCTCCGTGCTCGCGCTGGCGTTGCTGCTGGGCGTGGGCGTCGACTATGGCATTTTCCTGCTTGAACATCCCGGCGATGGCGTGTCGTGGACCGCTATCGTCCTCGGCGCGGCCAGTACGCTGCTTGCCTTCGGGCTGCTGGCATTGTCCTCGACGCCGGCACTGCATGCCTTCGGCATGACCATGCTCTCCGGCGTGGGTGCCGTATGGTTCCTGTCGCCATGGTTCAGGCCGGCGGCCGGACCATCCCATGACAACGTTGAACAGGGTAGATCCACATGAAGAAGGAACAGGTCGAGGTGCTGATCGTCGGTGCCGGTCCTGCGGGATCGGTGGCGGCGGGGTTGCTGCGCCGTCGCGGCATCCGCGTGCTGGTGATCGAAAAGGAGCAGTTTCCGCGCTTCTCCATCGGTGAGAGCCTGCTGCCGCAGAGCATGGCGTACATCGAGGAGGCCGGCATGTTGCAGGCCGTGGTCGAGGCAGGATTCCAGTACAAGAACGGTGCGGCGTTTTCTCGTGCGGGGCGCCATACGACCTTTGATTTCCGCGAGAAGTTCTCGCCGGGCTGGGGCACTACGTACCAGGTGCAGCGCGCAGACTTCGACAACGTGCTGATCCACGAAGCCGTGAAGCAGGGCGCCGAGGTTCGCTTCCGCCACGTAGTGGAAGCCGTGGACGTGAGCGGTGCGCAGCCGCTGGTGACAGTGCGCGATCCGGACGGACAGGCATACGTGGTGGAACCGCGCTTCCTGCTCGACGCGTCCGGCTTTGGCCGCATCCTCCCGCGCCTGCTGCAACTGGAATCGCCTTCGAATTTCCCGGTGCGTGCCGCCATCTTCACGCATGTGGAAGACCGCATTCCCGTGGGGGGCTTCGATCGCAACAAGATCCTGATCAGCGTGCATCCCGCGCACACCGACGTGTGGTACTGGATCATTCCGTTCTCGAACGGCCGCTGCTCGCAAGGCGTGGTGGCGGAGAAATCGTTCCTCGACCGCTATCCGGGCGACGAGATGGCCAAGCTCAAGACGGTAGTGTTCGAGGAGCCCGGGCTAGCCAGGTTGCTGGGCGATGCCGGATGGGACACACCCGCGCGGCAGATCGTTGGCTACTCGGCCAATGTCAGTTCGCTGTGGGGCAAAGGCTATGCGCTGCTCGGCAACGCAGGCGAATTCCTCGATCCCGTGTTCTCGTCGGGCGTGACCATCGCCTTCAAGTCCGCCAGCCTTGCGGCCGGGTGCGTGGCCCGGCAACTGGCGGGCGAACCCGTGGATTGGGATGCGGACTTTGCGAAGCCGCTCAAGGCAGGCGTGGACTGCTTCCGTACCTACGTGGAAGGGTGGTACGACGGCAGCTTCCAGAAGGTGATTTTCCATGCCGAGGGTGAGCCGGAGATCCGCAAGATGATCTCGTCGATCCTTGCGGGTTATGCATGGGATCGCGGGAATCCCTTCGTGGCGGAATCGAAGCGCCGTCTCAACGTGCTGGAGCAGCTTTGCTCGGCGTGAGTCCTGCCGCTCGATGGCTGGCGGGCGCGGCGTTGGCAGCGATGCTGGCGCTGGGCGGCTGCGCGCCGTTTGCGTCGCATGGTCCGGACGCGCCGTCGGGTACGCAGGCTGGCGAGGTGCCAATGCTGCGCCTGCCACCGGCATCGCTCGGGCGGACGCTGCAACTGCAGCAGCAGATCACGGTGCAATACCCGTCGCCGCAGGGCGAACAGACCCGCGACTTGCTGGCCCTGCTGGAGGCCGACGCCGCACACACAAGGCTGGCCGCCGTGGCGGGTGGGCAGGTGCTGGCGCGGCTGGATTGGGATGGCCGCGACCTGCGCGTGACGCGCGCACCGTGGGCCCCCCCGGAACTGCTGCCCGAGCGTATCCTCAATGATCTGCAGTTGTCGTTATGGCCCGTTGCCGCGATCCAGGCGGCACTGCCGGCCGGTTGGCGCATGGAGGCGTCTGCTGGCCTGCGCCAGCTACGTGCCGGCGATGAAGTCGTGGCGGAGATTCGCTATCCCGACGCGCGGACCACGCTATTCGCGCAACACCGCGATGGCTACCGCCTGACGATACGGACGCTGCAGGAGCAAGGGGGAGCGCGATGACGATCTACCTGAACGCGATGAACGTGATCTGCGCGCTCGGCAGTGGCAACGATGCCGTGCGCACCGCCTTGTGGCGCACCGATGGCCCCAGCGGCGGCGAAACCACCGATCGGTACACGCCCGGCACCCCGTTGCATCTTGGCACGGTGCGGGAAGTGGTGACGGCAGCGGACCTGCCCGCAGATGTGGCGCCAGCCCGGCGCAGCCGCAACAACGCGCTGTTGCACCATACGTTGGCTGCAATTCGTCCAGCGGTGGAAGCAGCCATCGCGCGCGTGGGCCCCACGCGGGTGGCCATCGTCCTTGGCACCAGCACGTCGGGCATCGGCGATGGCGAGGTGGCCGTGCGCGAGCGCCAGCGCCAGCGCACCGGCCAGTGGCCGAAGGCGTTCCATTACGGCCAGCAGGAACTAGGGTCGCCCGCCCAGTATCTGGCGCTGGCGCTGGGCGTGGCGGGGCCCGCCTATACGATTTCCACGGCGTGTTCGTCCAGTGCCAAGGCGCTTGGCGCGGCTGGCCGGCTTCTGGAACAGGGTATGGCCGATGTGGTCATCGCGGGCGGCGTGGACACGCTCTGCGCGTTTACAATCGCCGGCTTCCGCTCGCTGGAATCGGTCAGCGCCGCGCGCTGCAATCCGATGTCAGCGCATCGCAACGGCATCAATCTGGGCGAAGGTGCGGCGCTGTTCCTGATGTCCCGCGAGGCTGGCCCGGTGCGTCTGGCCGGTTGGGGCGAGACATCCGACGCACATCATATGTCGGCGCCGGACCCGAAGGGCATCGGCGCGCGCACGGCCATGGCGCAGGCGCTGGATCGCGCCGGCCTGCAAGCCGCCGATATCGACTACCTGAATTTGCATGGTACGGCCACCGAGCAGAACGACGCCATGGAGTCTCGCGCGGTCATGGACTTGCTCGGGCCGGACGTGCCTGTGAGTTCGACCAAACCGCAGACCGGGCACGCGCTGGGCGCGGCGGGCGCCGTGGAGGCTGCGCTGATGGTCCTGACGTTGACCGGCAACCCTCGGGGCCGTCTGCCGGCGCACTGGTGGGACGGCGCGCCGGACGCGGCGCTGCCGGCGCTCCACGTGGTGGGTGCGGACGAGTCGCTGGGGCGGCCGGTGCGCCATGTGATGAGCAATTCGTTTGCATTCGGCGGCAGCAACTGCGTGCTGGTACTGGGCGAGGGGTAAAGATGACGACGATGGAACCGATATCGAATGTACCGATGCCCCCAGTGGCCGAGGTGATCCCGCATGCGGGAGCGATGCGCCTGATCGACGAATTGATCCACGCCGATGCCGGACACTGCACGGCGCGCGCGACGGTGCGTGCCACGCAGTTGTTTGTTGGCGATGACGGCATGCCTGGCTGGGTGGGCATCGAATATATGGCGCAGACCATCGCGGCCTGGGCCGGCGTGCGCGACCGCGCTGCCGGTCGGGGGCCGGGCGTGGGCTTCCTGCTCGGTTCTCGCCGTTACGCGTGCGACGTAGCGGCTTTCCCGGTGGGCAGCGTACTGACAATTTCCGTGCAGGTGGAACTGGAAGGCGAGAATGGCCTGGGCATGTTCGCCTGCACGCTGGCGATGGATGGCCGCGAAGTGGCCCGCGCCAATGTTTCCGTATTCCAGCCTGCCGACGCGGAGGCTTTTCTCCAGGGGCAGCAGGTATGACAAACAAGACGGTGCTGGTCACGGGGTCCTCGCGCGGCATCGGGCGGGCCATTGCCTTGCGCCTGGCGCGCGACGGCTTTGACGTCGTGGTTCACTGCCGGACACGCCGGGACGAGGCGGAATCTGTGGCGGATGCCGTTCGCGCGTTCGGACGCAATGCCCGGGTGCTGGCGTTCGACATGGCGCGCCGCGAGGCCACGGCGGAAATCCTGCTGGCCGATATCGAGAAGCACGGCTGCTATTACGGCGTGGTCTGCAATGCCGGCATGACGCGCGATGCGGCGTTTCCGGCCATGACCGGCGAGGAATGGGACGAGGTGGTGCATACCAACCTCGACGCGTTCTACAACGTGCTGAATCCCGTGGTCATGCCCATGGTGCAGCGACGCCAGCCGGGCCGCATCGTTACGTTGTCGTCGGTGTCGGGGCTGGTGGGCAACCGTGGGCAGGCCAATTACAGCGCCGCCAAGGCAGGCATCATCGGCGCCACCAAGGCGCTGGCCATCGAACTGGCCAAGCGGCAGATCACGGTCAATTGCGTGGCGCCGGGGCTGATCGACACGGAAATGGTGGAAGACCACGTGCGCGACGAGGCGCTCAAGATCATTCCGGCGCGCCGCTTGGGCACGCCGGACGAGGTGGCTGCAACGGTGGCCTTCCTCTTGTCGCCAGATGCCGGTTACATTACGCGGCAGGTGATTTCGGTGAACGGAGGGATGTTCGGATGAAGCGGGTTGTCGTAACCGGCGCCGGGGCGGTAAGCGCCCTGGGTAATGACTGGGCCACAGTGCGCGAGCGCCTGGCCAGCGGACGCAATGCAGTGGTCCATATGCCGGAATGGGACGATATCCGGGGGCTCAATACCCGGTTGGGCGCACCGGTGCCGCCGTTCTCGCCGCCGCCGCATTACACGCGCAAGCTGACGCGATCGATGGGACGTGTCTCGCTGATGGCCGTGATGGCCAGCGAAGCTGCATTGGCCAATGCAGGGCTGGCCGGCAGTCCGCTGGTAACGGGCGGCCGGCTGGGCATCGCCTACGGTTCGTCCACCGGCACGCCTTCGGCCGTCCAGGATTTCGGCCGGATGATGTCCGAGCGCACGACCGAGGACATCAGCGCCACCACGTATATCCGCATGATGCCGCACACCACGGCGGTCAATATCGGCGTGTTCTTTGGCATTACAGGGCGCATCCTGACCACATCGAGCGCCTGTACTTCGGGCAGCCACGGCATTGGTTATGCGTTCGAGACCATTCGCGCGGGCCGCCAGTTGGCGATGCTGGCAGGGGGTGCCGAGGAGCTGGATGCCACCGAGGCCGCTGTCTTCGATACGCTGTTCGCCACGAGTACACGCAACGATGCGCCGGAGCGCACGCCGCGCCCGTTCGACGCGAATCGCGACGGGCTGGTGCTGGGCGAGGGCGCCGGCACGCTTGTCCTGGAGGAACTGGAGCATGCGCAGGCGCGCGGTGCCACCATCCTGGCCGAGATCGTCGGCTATGGCACCAACAGCGACGGCGCGCACGTGACGCAGCCGCAGGCCGGGACCATGGCCCAAGCGATGCGGCTGGCGCTGGAAGACGCCGACCTGTCGCCGGATGCCATCGGCTATGTCAATGCGCACGGTACGGCGACCGACCACGGCGACGTGGCGGAATCGCAGGCCACGCACGATGTGCTGGGCGGACGGATGCCGGTCAGTTCGCTCAAGAGCTATATGGGACATACGCTTGGTGCCTGCGGCGCGCTGGAAGCGTGGATGACGATCGAGATGATGCGGGATGGCTGGTTTGCACCAACGATCAATCTCACCGATCTCGATCCACGTTGCGCACCGCTGGACTACATCATGGGTGAAGGGCGCAGGATCGATACCGACCATGTGATGAGCAACAATTTCGCTTTCGGCGGCATCAATACCTCGCTGGTATTCCGCCGCTGGGCGGATTGATACCGGCGCTATCCACACACCATTACCATGCCGCTCGCCCTGCGTACCGGATCGGTCATGGCCTTTGCTGCCATGGCGCCACCAGTCAGCCGCTGGATGTCTGCGGAAGAGCTGTCACGTCTGGCCGAAATGCGTGCGGAGCAGCGCGCCGAGCAGTTTGCCGCGGGGCGCTGGCTGGCGCGGCGGCTGCTGGCGGTGACGCTGGGCGGCGATGCATCGGAATGGATGTTGTCGGCCGCCGAGGATGCACCGCCCGTTGCCACGCACTCGGGCGGGGCGGTGGGCATGCCGATCTTCGTATCGATCGCACATTCGGGTGATCACCTGGCGTGCGCGGTATCTGACATGCCGGTGGGCGTCGACATCGAGGCCCTTCAGCCGCGCAAGCACCTCGGGACGCTGATCGAAGCCACCACGACCGAAGCCGAGCGCGCGGCGCTGCCGGAATTGATCGCCGGGGGTGACGACGAAGCCCGCATGGTGGCCTTCTTCCAACTCTGGACACTCAAGGAAGCGTGGATCAAGTGCCATGGCGGCAGCCTGTTCCAGACGATGATCGGCCATGTCGTGGAAGCGGTTCCGGCGCCGCTGGAGGCTGCCAATGGGCTGACGTGGCGCCGCAAGGACGCCGTGCTGGCGCTGGCGGCAGCGCTGCCGGTCGGTGACATCGATCTGCCCGACGCGATGAGCTGGCGGCTGGTGTCGCGCGAGACTGTCGACTGAGCGTGGACTGAGCGTGACCGCTCAGGTCTTCTCCAGCGATGCACAGGCCGCGCGCAGGATGGCCGCGTAGCGCTCCAGATGCGGCTCGATCCGGTACACCGGACCGGCGATCGAGATCGCATAACTTTCCCCCGATAACCGCACCGGCCACGCCAGCGCGCCTACATCGGGCATCGATTCACTGAGATTGACATACGCACCACGCGTGCGCGCAGCCTGCAGGTCGGCTTCGACCATGGCGGGCGTGGTCAGCGTACGCGCGGTGAACGGCTGGAATGCCACCTGCGCCAGTACGGCGCCGCGCTCGGCATCCTCCATGGCGCCCAGCAGCGCTTTGCCAATCGAGTTTGCGTACAGTTCGCGCCGTTCGCCTGCGGTGGCGATATAGCGGATGGCGTGCGGGGATTCGAGCACGTCCAGGTACACCACCGCCGCGCCCTCGTGCAGCTTGCCGATGACCACGGTTTCGCCCGTGGCATCGCGCAACTCGGCCATCGTGTCGTGCACGCGGTCCAGCACGGGATCATGACGGGCGATCTGCTGCGCCATGGCCAGCAGGCGTCCCGTCGGGTAGTAGCCTTGCCGGCGCGCGGTTTCGTAGAGATAGCCCAGCGACGTCAGCGTCCGGATGAGCGCATGGCAGCTCGACGCTGGCACCGCCAGCAGGCGCGCCAATTCCGACAACGACAAGGCCCGCCGCTCCCGCGCAAACGTCTCGATGATCTCGATCACGCGCAAGGCGGTCTTGACGTTCATGGAAGCGGGCTTGGGCGTAGAGTCTTGACGCTCGGACATGTGCGGTGGCTCGGCGGATAGTGGCCGGACTGTATCACGGCGTGGCGAGCGCGCCGGCCTTCGACATTTGTACCGTCATGTATCTGCGCGAGCCGCAGATACGTGCGCATACGGATTCCCGCTTTCGCCACATGGAAGCGATACGTCGCCGCCTTCCAATACATCCATTGCCATCCCAACGGATCTTGAAAGGATCGACATGCTGAATCGAACGCTTGCATCGCTGGCCATCGCGGCCCTGGGTTTCACGGCCGCCACCGGGGCTTCCGCCGCCGACAAGGTGCCGACTACCGTCGTGATCGTGCATGGCGCATTTGCCGATGGCTCGGACTGGGCCAAGGTCATTCCGTTCCTGCAGGCCAAGGGCGTGAAGGTGCAGGCCGTGCAGAACGGGCTGAACTCGCTGGCGGACGACGTGGCCACCACGCGCCGTGCCATCGACAACCAGCCGGGCAAGGTTGTGCTGGTGGGCCATTCGTGGGGCGGTACGGTGATTACCGAAGCCGGTGCCAACGACAAGGTCAAGGCGCTGGTCTATGTGGCCGCCTTCGCGCCGGATGCCGGCCAGTCCACGGAAGAAGTGGGCAAGGGGTATCCGCCCGCACCGGGCATCGCCAAGTTGGTGGCCGACAAGGATGGATACCTGACGCTGCCGCCCGAGGCGCTGGCCGCCAACTTTGCGCAGGACGTGCCTGCCGCACAGGCGCGCGTCATGGCTGCCACCCAGGGCCCGATCCAGGCCAAGGCATTTGGCGAGAAGACCACCGTCGCGGCCTGGACCACGCGGCCGTCGTGGTTCATCGTCAGCGAAAACGACCGCATGATCCCGCCCGCCCTGGAGCGCGAGATGGCTAAAAAGATCGGGGCGAAGGTCACGCAGCTGCCGACCAGCCACGTGCCGCAGCAATCGCGTCCGGCCGATGTGGCCAAGGTGATTCTGGACGCCGTGCAGACCGTGCAGCGTCAGTAAGCAAGGCAGGACGCGGGGGCGGCGCGTTCGCCTTCCCTCGCGACAGCAGGACGGCAGGACTGGCAGGAGCGAATCATGAAAATCGCGGTAATGGGCGCAGGCGCTGTGGGCTGTTTCTTTGGTGGCATGCTGGCGAAGGCCGGCGAGGGCGTGGTCCTGATCGGCAGGCAGCGTCATGTCGATGCCATTCACGCGCAGGGGTTGCGCTTTGAATCGAAGTCATTCGATACGCGCGTGCACATCGGTGCGAGTACGGACCCCGCTGCAGTGGCCGATGCCGATCTCGTGCTGGTCTGTGTGAAATCCGTCGATACCGAGCACGCGGCCGAGCAGATGCGTCCATATCTGAAACCCGCAGCGGTGATCGTCTCGCTGCAGAACGGTATCGATAATGCCTGCCGGCTCGAAGCCGCGTTGGCGCGGCCCGTCATTCCCGCAGCGGTCTACGTCGCGAGCGAGATGGCCGACGCCGGCCATCTCCGCCATCACGGGCGTGGCGACCTGATTATCGGGACGGGCGAGGGGAGTGCGCAGGTGGCCGAGTTGTTCAACCACGCCGGCGTGCCCACGGTTGTATCGTCCGATGTCATGAGCGCACTGTGGGGGAAACTGATCCTCAACTGCGCCTACAACGCGCTGTCGGCCATCGTCCAACTGCCGTACGGCGAGATTCGCGACGTTCCCTCTGCCGATGCCGCGATGACCGCCATCGTGGCGGAATGCCTGGCCGTGGCACGCGCCTCCGGCGTGACGATCGAAGGCGGTGCCGAGAGCCAGGTCGAACTGATCCGTCGCACGATTCCGCTCGGGCAATATTCGTCGATGGCCCAGGATTTCGCACAAGGCCGTGCCAGCGAGATTGCGTCGCTCAATGGCGAGATCGTGCGTCGGGGCGCATCACTTGGCATTCCGACGCCGGTCAACCTGCTGGTCGTAGCGCTGGTCGGACTGGTGGAAAAGCGCCGCCGCATGGCGCTGCACTGATCGGCAGGATTCGATGCGCCGACCGCACGTGGCAGTGCGTGGTGCAGAGTCCTGCTCCGGGTGAAGCAAGGCGGTCCCGACGGGATCGCCTTCTTTATCGTGCGCTGCGCCGATTGGCCGCGCGATCGGTCAGCCACTCCACGATCTGGCCGCCGTGCGAAGCTGGCACAACCTTGAGCGTGCGCTCGGCGATATCAGCAAGGGTATGTTTCTTGAGTTCCGCCTGCATCGCCTTCTCGGCCTGCTGCATGATGGCGTGAATGCCGCAGACGCCGCGCGTGGCCCATGCGGGCGGGCATCCCTCGAACACGGCATTGCGATCGCGAATCTCGCGGCACTCGAACAGCGACTTGTCGCCATCGATGGCCATGACCACGTCGTACACCGTGATGCGCGACGGGGGGCGGGCCAGGCGGAAGCCACCCTTGATTCCCTCGGTAGCCACGACCAGATCGGCTTTTGCCAGCTTGGTGAACAGCTTGGCGAGAAACTCGGCGGGAATACCTTGTAGCTCGGCGAGGTCGCGCACGCTGGCTTCTTCCACCGCGAGTGGCGAACGCGACAGATACAACAGGCAATGCAGCCCGTATTCAACACCTGTACTGATGTGGGACATAGGAAAACTAGGACTCGATAAATCGTAGTTCGAAGCGTATACGAGCATTGCGACTACGGCAAGGGCGGGGGCAGCGCTTTGACAAGCAGGCCGCATGGGAGCGGTTGATAAGCCACTCCCATTGTTGACAAGAAATCAACAATATTTCCTGCGAAAGCCCCTTAATCCGCAAGAGTAAAGCCGGCAGACTGGCCTCCATCGTGACTTTCCTTCCTGGAGCGCTGCAATGCCCGATACCCGCAACCCGTTGTTCCAACCGTACTCGCTTGGCAGCCTGAAGCTGCCGAACCGCCTCGTCATGCCGCCGATGACGCGCTCGCGTGCCAGCCAGCCCGGCGATGTACCGAATGCGTTGATGGCCGAGTACTACGCCCAGCGCGCTGGCGCCGGCCTGATTGTCAGCGAAGGGACGTGGATTTCGCCGATGGGCAAGGGCTATGCCTGGACGCCCGGTGTGTACACGCCGGAGCAGATCGCCGGCTGGCGCAAGGTCACCGATACCGTGCATGCGGCAGGCGGCCGCATCTTTGCGCAGCTCTGGCATGTGGGACGCCTGAGCCACGTCAGCTTGCTGGGCGGCGAACAGCCGGTGTCGTCTTCGGCCATCCAGGCGAAGGGCGTCAATGTGTTTGTGGCTGACAACGATGGCAAGCCGGGCTTCGTCCAGGCATCCGAGCCGCGCGCCCTGAGCATTCCCGAGATCCACGACATCGTCGAGCAGTTCCGACAGGCGGCCCGCAATGCCATGGCCGCCGGTTTCGATGGTGTGGAGTTGCATGCGGCCAATGGTTACCTGGTGAACCAGTTCATCGACTCTGGCGCGAATGCACGAACCGATGAGTACGGTGGCTCGCTCGACAATCGCCTGCGATTCCTGCGCGAGGTGGCCGAGGCGCTGGTGGACGGCACGGGTAGCAAGGATCGCGTCGGCATCCGGCTTGCCCCGCTGACCACGCTGAACGGTTGTGTCGATGCCGATCCGGAGACCACCTATACCGCCGCCGCGAAGTTGCTCGCCGAGGTGGGCGTGGGCTACATCCACATCGCGGAAGCAGATTGGGAAGATGCCCCGCATATGCCGATGGCGTTCAAGCAACGCCTGCGCGCGGTGTATCCGGGTACGCTGATCTACGCAGGGAAGTACACGAGCGCGCGCGCCGTGGCCGCGCTGGAAGAGGGCTGGGCCGACCTGATCGCCTTTGGTCGTCCATTCATCGCGAACCCGGATTTGCCGGAGCGTCTGCGCACGGGCGCAATGCTCAACCCCACGGATCGCGATACGCTGTTTGGCGGTGACGCGCGCGGCCTGACCGACTATCCGACCTTGCCGGCCAAGGCGGCTTGATCTGCGCTAGCGGGGCTTGAAAATCAGGCCCTGCTGCGCCACGCCGATCGGGCCGCGTTCGTCATGCAAGGTGGTGCGTGCCAGCCCGATGCCGTTGGGCTGCACGAAGGTCTCCGATTCCGCAGCCACCCATTCCCCTTGCGGCTGACGGTGCAGATAGACAGTGAGATCGGCATTGGCAAACGCGAAGCGACTAAGCGGCACCGCCCAACTGATGCCATTGCCGAAGTCTGCGGCGGCAATCGCGCGGGATGCGGGCGAGATGGGCCAGTCGGCGACTACGGGTACAGCAAAGCGAAACCAAACCGCTGCCGGACCCGGCTCGGAGACGGTGCCCGTTGCCACGCGGGTTTCCATGGCGGTGTAGTGGAACGATGTCTGCGGCGCCATGCCGGGAATCTGGAGCGGCGTGTGGCAAGCGTCGGGCGGTGGCAGCACTGGCGATGCGGGTGTGGCGTGTAGGTCGAGTTCGCGTTCGCGCATGTAGACCGCCGTGCCATGCACGACGGTCACGCCTTCGTGCTGTAACTCGACGCGCACACGGCGCACGGCGCCACCAGGTTGCGGCTCGATGATGGCGCGCAGCGGCGCCACGGGCACTGGCCGCACGAATTCCAAGGTGAGACGCGACATCGACCAGCCCGGCTCATGCGCCATGGCCCGATCTGCCATCGTGGCCAGCAAGGCACCGGGCGCACCACCGTGTTGCGCACCGGGGTTCCAGGGGCCGCGTGACAACACCGTGGACTCGACGGCATCGCCGGAGACTTCGAAAATGCTGGCGGGAAGGGACACGGGTTACCTCTGCAGTGGGAGATTGGCTGGGTGGATAGTAGCGTGTCTTTGCTCCCCTCTCCCATGAAATGGGAGAGGGGCTGGGGGTGAGGGCAAGCGTGTCGTAACTGATCACGCTTTTCGCATAGCGACGGCCGGCCCTCACCCCCAACCCCTCTCCCGCATGGCGGGAGAGGGGAGCAAACAAGCGGCAGTTGTCATGCTTGCGGTTTGTCTACAACACCCCCCTGGCCCTCAACCCCGCCACCGCATCCCCATCCAACCCCAAGCACTCGCGCAGCACCTCATCCGTATGCTGCCCCAGCGCAGGCGGTGCATGCCGCAGCGTTGGCGGTGTGTCGCTCAACCGTAGCGGACTGGCCGTGCTGCACACCCGGTTGACCGGATCAGAAACACCAGACCCCTCAGCGTAGCGAAACTGTTCGACACGCAGCTCACGAGACTGCACATGCTCATCGGCAAACGCCTGGCCGATGTCGTTGATTGGTCCGCACGGCACGGTCGCTGCTTCGAGCAGGTGAATCCATTCGCTCGTGGGCTTCGTCCGCGTGATGTCGCACATCATCGGAATCAACGTGTCGCGATTCGCCACGCGGGCGCTGTTCGTCGTGTAGCGCGCGTCGCGGGCCCAGTCGACATCGGCCACTTCGCAGAAACGCGCGAACTGGCCGTCGTTGCCGATGGCCAGCAGCATGTCGCCATCACGTGTGGGGAAATCCTGATAGGGCACCACGCTTGGATGCACGTTGCCCTGGCGCGTGGGGACGACTCCCGCATTGAGGAATCCGGCACCCTGGTTGGCCAGTACCGCCATCGCTACGTCGAGCAGCGCGATGTCGATGCTTTGCCCGCGCCCGGTGTGGTGCCGAGCCTCGATCGCGCCAAGGATGGCCGTGGTCGCATACATGCCCGTGAACACGTCGATGACGGCCACGCCCACGCGCATCGGCCCCGCGCCGGGCGTGCCATCGGGTTGCCCCGTGATACTCATCAGGCCGCTCATCGCCTGCACGAGCAAGTCGTAGCCCGGGCGCGTCGCGTACGGGCCAGTCTGGCCAAAGCCGGTGACCGAACAGTAGATCAGGCGCGGATTCAGCGCCGAGAGCGTTTCATAGTCGAGTCCATACCGCTTGAGGCTACCCGTCTTGTAGTTCTCGATGACCACATCGCTCTGCGCCGCCAGGTCGCGCACCAGCTTCTGGCCTTCCGGCGTGGCGATGTCCACCGTCACCGAGCGCTTGTTGCGGTTGCACGCAGCAAAGTAGCTCGCCTGATTGGTGGGGCCATCCGCGCCATCGAGGTAGGGAGGCCCCCAGTGGCGCGTGTCGTCACCCGTACCGGGCTTCTCGATCTTGATGACGTCGGCGCCCATGTCGGCCAGGTTCTGCGTGCACCATGGGCCGGCCAGCACGCGAGACAGGTCGAGCACGCGCAGGTGACTGAGCGCGCCGGTCTGCCGCGACGGCGAGGGAAGGTTCGTCGGTGCCATGCCTAAGCCACCGGCGCGAAGACAGGAACTGGTGCGCTGCCTTCTCCGTCGGTTTCGGCAAAGCGCACCTTCACGCGTTGCCCGATCCGCACGCTATCCAGGTCGGTATCGACGATATGCGTCATCATCGTCACGCCTTCGTCCAGACGGACATAGGCGATGCAGAACGGGTTCGGACCCGCGCGGCGTGTGATGCTGAACGAGTAGATCTCGCCGAGGCCGGAGGCGGTCTTCCATTCGGTGTCGCCCATGCAGAACGGACACAGCGTGCGCGGATACCAGTGCGGCTTGCCACAGCCGGTGCAATGGCGCACCAGCAACTTGCCCTCGCGCGCGGCCTGCCAGAAGGCAGTGTTGTCCGGCAGCTCGTCCGGGGCCTTGTATGGCGTGGAAACATAAGGCGTGGTCATGGCTTGCTTTCCTTTTATTCGCGTTCGAGGATCAGGGTGGCGGAGCCATGGCGCGAGCCCATATAGCCGCCCGTGCCCTGCGCCAATGCCAATCCGCAGTTCTTGACCTGTACTGCCGGATGCGCCTCGCCGCGCAACTGGCGCACGGCTTCGATCACCTTTGTGATGCCGCCGCGATTGGCCGGATGGTTGTTGCACAGGCCGCCGCCATCGGTGTTGATGGGCAGCTTGCCCACGCCCGAGATCAGGTTGCCGTCCATCACGAACTTGCCGCCTTCGCCCTTCTTGCAGAAGCCCAGGTCTTCAAGCTGCATCAGCACGGTGATCGTAAAGCTGTCGTAGATCGACGCGTACTGGATGTCAGAAGGCGTCACGCCAGCTTCGGCAAACGCTGCTGCGCCGGAGATTTTTGCAGCAGACCACGACAAGTCCACCTGGCCGCCGAGCAGGCCCTTGACGTGTTCGCCGGCCCCCAGCACCTTGATCTTCGGGCGCTTCAGCGTGGCCGCGATTTCCGGGCGCGCGACGATCAACGCGCCGCCGCCGTCGGACACCACACAGCAGTCGAGTCGATGCAGCGGATCGGAGATCATCGGCGAGTTGACCACATCCTCGACAGTCACCAGCTCGCGCAGCATTGCATTGGGATTGTGCTGCGCATGATGCGATGCGGCCACCTTGATCCACGCGAGTTGCTCGGGCGTGGTGCCGAACTCGTACATGTGCCGCTGCGCAACCATCGCGTACAGGTTGACGGTCACGGGGTTGAACGGGGCTTCGAACGGCTGGTCGGGCAGGTTGGCGCCCCAGTTGCGCGCCTGCGTGCCGCTCGATCCTTCCGAACGGGGCCGGCCAGCGAGCGTGATCAGCGCCACGTTGCACTTGCCGGCGGCGATGGCCTGCGCGGCGTGCGAGACGTGCGCGATATACGACGAGCCACCCATCTCGCTCGAATCCACATGGCGGGCGTTCAGGCCGAGATAGTCGACCATGTTGACCATGCCGAGTCCGGGCGCGTCGCCCGCGCAGAAGTAGCCGTCGACATCGGCCAGCGTCAGGCCAGCGTCTTCCAGCGCGCCGCGTGCGCTTTCGGCGTGCAGTTGCGCCACGGTCTTGTCCGGTGCCTTGCGGGTCGGGTGCTCGTAGGCGCCGACGATGTATGCCTTGCTATTGATGGTCATCGTGTTTCATCCGTTTGCGTGTTCGATATCAGGCGGCCATCGCCTCGGTGTAGCGTTCCATGTGCAGGTCCGTGTCGCCGAGCAGCACGTCCACCATGGCGAGCGCCTTGAAGTAGTCGCCGACCTCCAACTCGTCGGTCATGCCCATGCCGCCATGCAGTTGCACCGCCTGCTGGCCCACATAGCGCGCGGCGCGCGCGGTGATGACCTTTGCAGCCGAGACCTTGCGGCGCCGTTCCGCAATGTCGGTAGCATCGAGTCCCTGCGCGGCCACGTAGGCCATCGACAGCGCCAGTTCCTTCTGCATGACCATCTCGGCCACGCGATGCTGCAGGGACTGGAACGAAGCCAGCGGCTTGCCGAACTGCTTGCGCGCGCCGAGGTATTCGGCGGTGATCTCGATCAGGCGCTCCATCGCACCGGCAGCCGCAGCGCATTGCGCGGCAATGCCGTGGTCGAGGCCCACTTCGAGGGCGTCGAGACCCTGCGTCGTCAGCAGCGTGGCGGGCACGTCCGCGAGCGTCAGGTCGGCGCCGGCAAGGCGGTCCATCGTCGGATAGCTGGTGATGTTCAGGCCCGGTGCATCGCGCTGCACGAGGAACAATGCGAGCACGCCATCGAGCATTGCAGACACGATGTAGATGTTTGCTGCAGCACCGTGCCACACGCCGGATTTTGCACCGTTCAGCACGTAGCCTTCCGTGCCTTGCTTGCGGGCTTGTGCTTGAGCGGTGTCGGTGCGATAGCGTGTGGTGGGTTCGAGATAGGCTACGGCGAACACGTTCTCGCCACTGGCGAGTGGAGGAAAATACGCGGCCTGCATTGCGGCGGGCGCGAACTGCTTGAGGATCGCGGCAGCAATCACGCCGCCGGGAATCACGGGTTCCTGCACCAGCGCGCGGCCCAGCTCGCGCTGTACCACGGCTTGCGTGGCCGGGCCTTCGCCAAAGCCGCCGTATTCGGTGGGGACGCAGAGGCCGAGTACGCCCATCTCGGCCAGTGCGGACCAGATATGTGTGTCGAAGCTGCCGTTCTCGCGCGCATTGCGGCGCCGTGCCTCGAAGGTATATGCCGAGGCGACAAAGCGGCGCAGGCTGTCGGTCAGCATCTGCTGTTCTTCGCTGTAGGTGAAATCCATGTCGTCGTCCTTGCTGAGATGCGCGCTTAGAAACCGATGATCATCTTGGAGATGATGTTTTTCTGTACTTCGGTGGAACCGCCGTAGATCGTGGTCTTGCGCATGTCGAAGTAGGTGGATGCAGCAGGCGGTGCCCAGTCCGGGCCGCTCGATGGATTCGGTGCGCCCGGTTCCAGCCAATCGGGCGAGTAGGGCCAGCCGTTCGGGCCGGCCACTTCCATCTGCAGCATGGCGATATCCTGCTGCAGTTCCGAGCCGCGAATCTTCACCAGCGATGCTTCCGGTCCCGGCGTGCCGGCGGCCTGTGTGGCCACGCGCAACAGCAGCATCTCCAGCGCCAGCAGGTCCATCTCCACACGCGCAATGCGATCGCGCATGCGCGGCTCTTCGATCAGCGGACGGCCACGGCCATCGGTGGCTTCGGACGCGTAGTGCTTCAACTGGCGCAATTCGCGGTAGCAATGGCCGATGCCTGCGATGCCGGTGCGTTCATGGCCGAGCAGGTACTTGGCATAGGTCCAGCCGCGGTTTTCCTCGCCCAGCAGGTTCTCCACGGGCACTTCCACCTCTTCGAACCACGTCTCGTTGACATCGTGGCCGCCGTCGAGCGTCTTGATGGGCCGCACCGTCACGCCGGGCGACTTCATGTCGATCAGCAGCATCGAGATGCCTTCTTGCGCCTTGGCTTCCGGATCGGTGCGCACGAGGCAGAAGATCCAGTCGGCAAAGTGCGCCATCGTGGTCCAGGTTTTCTGGCCATTGACGATGTACTTGTCGCCGCGCCGCACCGCGCTGGTTCGCAGCGACGCCAGGTCCGAACCCGCGCCGGGTTCGGAATAACCCTGACACCAGAACTCATCGACCATGGGGATGCGCGGCAGGAATCGTTCCTTGTGCGCCTGGCTGGCGTACTTCATCAGGACCGGACCGATCATGGTCAGGCCGAACGGCAGCATGCGCGGCGCGCCCGCTTGCAGTGTCTCGATCTCGAAGATCAGGCGTTGCAGCGCGTTCCAGCCGGTGCCGCCCCATTCCTTCGGCCAGGTGGGCGCGCCCCAGCCCTGTGCGTGCAGGATACGGTGCCAGCGTACGTAGTCGTCTTTTTCCACACGGCGGTGGCCAAGCACCTTGTCGCGGATGTCGGCGGGCAGGCTGGCCTGCACGAAGGCACGGACTTCCTGGCGGAAGGATTCTTCTTCTTTGGAAAAACGCAGGTCCATGGGTTGTCTCCTCAATGCCACCGATTCTAGGGGGGTGTCGGTCGCTCTGGTTCAGGTTTGCCGAATCCGGTCTTTATCTATGCGGAATGCGCCGCCAGCCTGCGCCCGCGCGTACTGCAGCGCGGTTTCAGCGAGGCAAAGGCGGGCCTTGCCATTTACGAATGGCGCCCCGACGGCTTTGCGCTCATGCTGCGCGCACCACTTCCCGCATTGCAAAGGACGGCCAGCAGTGACTACGCGAATTCATCACCTGCTCGATTACTGGTTGAACGAGGCACCCGATCAACCGTTCATCCACCTGCCGGATGGCACTCAGGTGACGTTTGCCCAGCTTGGAGCGCTGACCTATGTGGCCGAGGTAGAACTGCGGGCGCTCGATGTCCGCCCCGGTGACCGCGTCATGGTGGTGGCGGAGAACTGTCCCGAGCATGCGGCGCTGATCATGGCGTGCAGCCGCGTGGGCGCATGGTCTTGCGGCGTCAACGCACGCATGGCGCCGGGCGAGATCGATGCCTTTGCGGCGCGCGCCGATGCCCGCGTGGTGTACTTCACCGCATCGGCATCGCAGGCCGCCGCAGCGCACGGGGCACGCTTCGATGCCGTGCCGTCCGCGCTCCCGGGCATGGTGCGCTCGGCGGTGCGCGCGGACGCCGTGACGGAGCCCGAACCGTTGCGCGACGAGGTAGCCGCGCTGATCTTCACCTCGGGCACCACGGGTGAGCCGAAGGGCGTGATGCTGACGCACGACGCGCTGATCCACTTTGCACGCGTGACGCGCGACGCACGGGAGATGCGTCCGGCAGACCGCAGCTACGCGTTCGTGCCGATGACGCATATCTTTGGCCTTGGCACGGTGCTGCTGAGTTCGCTGCTGGCCGGATCGCAGCTTGTCATGCGTCCGCAGTTCGATCCCGAGGATCTGCTCGATGCGCTGGCGCACCACGGCGTGTCGCAACTGCAGGGGCCGCCGACGCTGTTCTCGCGGCTGCTGGCCTATCTGCAACAGCAAGGCATCACGCAACCTGTAGCGCCGTCGCTGCGCTACATCTACACGGGTGCAGGGCCGCTCGACCTCGCGCTGAAGCAACGCGTGGAAGCGATGTTCGGGCTGACGCTGCACCATGGCTATGGACTCTCCGAGTACGCGGGATCGGTCCATGTCACGCGCATCGACGAACGGCGTGCCGATACCAGCGCGGGCTATGCGGTAGCCGAAGCCGAGGTGCAGGTCACCGACGCCACGACTGGCAAGCCGCTGCCGCTGGGCGAGCGCGGAGAACTCTGGCTGCGGGGCAGGGGGCTGATGCCTGGCTATTTCCGCGATCCGGAAGCCACCGCTGCCGTGATGCGCGAAGGCGGCTGGTATGCGAGCGGCGACCTGGGCGAGATGCACGCCGATGGCGCGGTCTTCGTGGTGGGTCGCCTCAAGGAAATGATCATCCGCTCGGGCTTCAACGTGTACCCGGCTGAAGTAGAGACGGCATTGAACACCCATCCAAGCATTCAGCGCTCGGCGGTGGTCGGCACGCCCGAGGGCGACGGCAACGAGGAAATCGTCGCGTTCGTGGAACTGCGTCCTGGCTGCCCGCTGGAACTTGCCGCGCTCAAGGATCATCTGCGCAGCCGGCTGGCCCCTTACAAACGCCCCGCGCGAATCATCGCGCTGGCAGAACTGCCTACCAATAACAACGGCAAGATCCTCAAGCGTGTGCTGCGGGAGCAGGCCGGTTCGATGCAGACCCAAGGAGACAAGGCATGATCATTTCCCCTATGCGCAGGCGGCTCATGGCTGCTGGCGCGCTGGCAGCCGCCACGCATCCGCTATCGGTGCTGGCCAACGACCCGTGGCCGGCCAAGCCGGTGCGGCTGATCGTGCCGTTTCCGCCCGGCGGTCCGGTGGACAGTACCGCGCGCATCTTCAGCCAGCGGCTCGGCGAGATCTGGAAGCAGCCGCTCGTCATCGACAATCGCGCGGGCGCGGGCGGCACGATCGGCGCCACCATCGCATCCAAAGAGGCGCCCGATGGCTACACGCTGTTCCTCGGCTCGATTCACCACGCGGTGAATCCATCGCTGATGGGCAAGCTGCCGTACGACATCGAGAAGGACTTCGCGCCGGTGAGCTTCGCGGCGATGTTCCCGGTGTTCGTGGTCGCGCATCCGTCCGTGCCTGCCAACAACATCAAGGAACTGATTGCGTACGCGAAGCAGCCCGGCCGCACGCTCTCATATGGCTCGTCGGGCAACGGTGGTGGCACGCATCTGGCGGGCGAACTGTTCAACATGGAAGCGGGCACGAAGTTGCAGCACGTGCCCTACAAGGGCAGTGGCCCGGCGATGAATGACCTGCTCGGTGGACAGGTACAGTTGATGTTCAGCGATGCGCCGACTGCGCTGCAACACATCAAGACGGGACGTATCAAGGTATTGGGCGTGGCCAGCCGCAAGCGTTCGGGCATGCTGCCCGATGTGCCGACCGTGGCCGAATCGGGATTGCCGGGTTACGAAGCGTATTCGTGGGCAGCGTTGTTCGCCCCGGCCCAGACGCCCAAAGCCGTGCTCGACAAGATCAATGCGGATTTCAACGTGGCGATGAATGACCCGAGTGTGAAGCAGAAACTGCTGCAGGCGGGGGCTGAGGCTGATGCGGGGACGCAGGAGCAGATGCGCAAGCGGCTCCATGCGGAGATCGAGAAGTGGGGGAAGGTGATCAAGACGGCGGGGATCACGGCGGGGTGATGCCTCGACAATCTCCTGACTGTTTTCTCCCCTCTCCCGCTTCGCGGGAGAGGGGCGGGGGAGAGGGCGGGCGGTTCAAATTTCCACTATCGGCAAGCAGAACCTCCAGCCCTCTCCCCCAACCCCTCTCCCGCTCGCGGGAGAGGGGAGCAACATAATCGGAGAGATTACTCCGTCGCCCACTGAAACAACGGCGCTTCCTTCTCCTTGAACCGCCTCACCGCTTCCTTGTGATACGCGGTGGTAAACGCCACCCCTTGTCCCAGTGATTCCAGCTCCAGCATCGCGCGGAGGTCGCTGTCGAACGACTGGTTCAATGCGCGTTTGGTCAGCGCATACGCCGCAGGCGAAGCACTCGCCAGGCTGCGCGCCATCTGATCTGCACGAGCAAATAACCGCTCCTGTTCCACGATCTCGAATACCACGCCCATCTGTTTGGCTTCTTCCGCGCGAATTTCGCGGGCGCTGAAGACCAGCTCTCGCGCACGCGCCATGCCCACCACGCGCGGCAGCGTATACAACGCGCCGCAATCCGGCACCAGTCCCACCTTCATGAACGGCATGCAAAAGCGCGCACGCGGCGAGGCCACGATGAAATCCGCCAGCAGCGCCAGGCTGAAGCCCGCACCATAGGCCACGCCATCCACAGCGGCCACCACGGGGCGATCCAGGTCGGAAAGCATGGCGATCCAGCCGTGCAGGTCGTCCATGCGGTCGCGGCCTGCGTCGGCGTCGGTGACGTTCATGGCGCGGATATCGCCGCCCGAGCAGAAGTCGGTGCCGGCGCCGCGCAGTACCACCGCACGAATCGAACGGTCGGCGCGGATGCTCTGCACGGCTTCGCGCAGTCCGTCGCGCATCGATGTGTTCAAGGCGTTCTTCTGTTCGGGACGGTTCAGCGTCAGCGTTGCCACGCCGTCCGCAATGTCCACGCGCAACGTCTCCTGCTCTGCCATGTCGGGTCTCCGGAGTTATGGGAATGGCACAGCTTGGCGCATGCACGGCGGTTCGCCTATTCGCGTGTCTGAAAGCCGGTATTCGCCCGCCATGAAGGTCCTCGGTGATTGCGAGGATGGCAAGAATGCGTGCAATCGGGGGATAATCGCCGACTATTCTGGAGACAACGACAATGCGCTTCGATCTGGTCGATCTGAACCTCTTCACGCATATCGCGGAAGCCAGCAGCCTGACCCGCGGTGCAGAACGTTGCCATCTGTCGCTACCCGCTGCCAGCACGCGCATCAAGAACCTGGAAGAACAGGTGGGCGTGAAGTTGCTGAGCCGCAGCAGCCAAGGCGTCAAGGTGACGCCGGCGGGGGAAACGCTTCTGGCGCATGCGCGCCGGGTACTTCGCCAGATCGAGCAGTTGAGTGGCGATCTTCAGGAATACGCTTCAGGCATCAAGGGGCACGTGCGTGTGTTCGCCAATACCACGGCGATGAGCGAGTTCCTGCCCGGCGTGCTGCGCACTTACCTTGTCAACCATCCCGATGTGACGGTCGATATCCGCGAACGGTTGAGTCCCGATATCGTCCGGGCCGTGCAGGAAGGCATGGTGGATATCGGCATTGCGGCCAGCGGCGTGAACATGGATGGGCTGGAGGTGATGCCCTACCGGCTGGACCGCCTGGTGCTGGCCACGGCTCTGAGCCATCCGCTGGCGCAGCGCAAGCGGGTGCGCTTTGTGGAGACGCTCGACTACGACTTCATCGGCCTGCCCGAGGAAAGCGCGATCCACAATTTCCTGAAGCGCGCCGCCGCCGATCTGCAGCGCACGCTGCACTGGCGTATCCAGGTCAGCAACTTCGAGACGGCAGGGCGGATGATCGAGGCGAATGTGGGGATCGGCGTGCTGCCCGAGAGCACAGCCCGGCGTCACGCCAAGACCATGGCGCTCAACATCGTGCAGATCGAAGATGACTGGGCCGAGCGCAAGCTGCAGATCTGCGTGGCGGATCGCGAGGCGTTGCCCGTCTTCGCGCGCAAGCTGGTAGATCTGCTTGTGGAAGACGGCAACACGGGTACTTGAATCAGACCAGTTCCGCCATCATCCCGCGCAACTGGTGCTTGTGCAGCTTGCCGCTGGCCGTAGTCGGTATCGCCGCCACGCGCACGATGCGCGCCGGCCGCTTGTAGGGAGAAAGACGCTCGGCCAGGTAGCTGTGCAGTGTGTCCGCATCGAATGTCTCGCCTTCGCGAATCTCCACGAACGCCACGATTTCCTCGTTGCCGTCCTCTGCGGGATGCCCCACCACGGCGGAAATCCTCACCGTCGGATGGGTATTGATCACGGATTCGACTTCGATCGGATACACGCTGAAACCCGAGCGGATGATCAGGTCGCGCGTACGACCCACGATGAACAGCGCACCGTCGGGGCCGAGCCGTCCGATATCGCCGGTATTGAGCCAGCCATCGGGACGCAATGCCTCGGCAGTCTGCTCCGGCGCGCGGTAGTAACCGCGCATCACGCCGGGGCCCTTTACCCATAGCTCGCCGGGCGTGCCGGGAGGAACGGGATTGCCGTCGGATGTCACCACGCGCAGTGCGGCGCCTTCGACAATCTCGCCTGCTGCACAGTCATCGCGCGGACGGTCGGGGCGTGTGATGAACAGCGATCCCGCGTATTCGGTCATGCCATAGCCATGATGCAGCGGTTGCCCGAACACGGCTTCCACGTTGCGCTTCAACGCAGGTTCCAGGGGACCGCCCCCCGTGTACAGGTAACGCAGGCGCGGCGCACGCAGCGTTGGCGTCCCTTGTCTGGCGAGATGTGCCAGGATGCGGCTGAACATCGCCGGCACGCCCTGCAGGATCGAGATGGCACCGCGCTGCAGTGCGGCACAGGCATCGTTGACGTTGAAGCGTGCAACCAGATACAGACTGCCGCCGCCTTGCAACGTGGCGAGCAGCAGCGTGGCGAGGCCGAAGATATGGGACATCGGCATCACGGCATAGGCGCAGTCGCCGGGCCCGATGCCACGGCTTTCGACCGTCACACGGGCGTAGTGCAGCAGGCCGCGATGCGTGACCATCACGCCCTTGGGCTGTCCGGTGGTGCCGGAGGTATAGATCAGCGCGGCCACGTCGCGCGCGAGGGCTTCCGGCTCCGGTTCACTATGCTGGTCCACATCGGCCCCCATCAACGGACCCAGGCCGGGCGGCGTGATCTCGCGGGCACGGTACAGCAAGCCGTGCCGCAGCGCGTCAGGTGATGCGGCCAGTGTGAACAGCATCAGCCGGGGCCGGCAATGTGTGCGGATTTCCTCGATCTCGCGCGGCGTCAGGCGTGCATTGGTGACCACGGGCCAGGCGCCGAGTTCGGATAGTGCAAAGACCAGCGTGATCAGCGCGAGGCAGTTTTCGCCGATGATCATCACGCGGTCGCCCGTGCCCACGCCTTGTGCAGCCAGGTATTCGCGAGCCAGGCCAATGCTTTCCCAGAGCTGTCCGAACGTGACGGTGCGCTCGCCCTCCTGCACGGCAATGGCGTCCGGCGCGCGGCTGGCCCAGTGACGGGGAATGTCGCTGATCCGGGTGTTGATGTCGGCGGCGGGTTCCTGCGGCATGTCGCTGAATTCCTCTATGGAAAAGGGGGCCGGACACTATCCGGCACGTCCGCAGTGTAGAGGCGGTGCTGGGGTGCGGCAATTCGTCATCGGGAAAGCACGCCTTCACCGCCGCCGAACTGCCAGGCAACGCCAGCCGCTCGTTTATCGCTTATTCCACTTCGATATTGGCCGTCTTGACCACGTTGCCCCAGAGCGCCAGTTCCTTCTTGATGCGGTTCTGTAGCGGCGCCGGGCCGGTCACGTTCAGGTCGTAGCCCACCTCGGTCATGCGGCTGCGGAAGGCGGGGTCTTCGCCCACGGTCTGCTGCGCCTTGACGAGCTGGTTGGTGATATCGGCAGGCATTCCCGGCGGCCCGACCAGGCCATACCAGCCGGTCAGGTCGTATTGCTTGAGGCCGGATTCCACAAGCGTGGGCACGCTGGGCAAGGCGGGGTTGCGTGTCTTCGACGTGACCGCCAGTGCGCGGACCTTGCCGCCCTGGATATGGCCGATGGCCGTGCCAGTGATGTCGAACATGAACGTCACCTTGCCGCTCATGACATCGGCCATGGCCGGCGAATTGCCCTTGTATGGCACATGCAGCATCTTCACGCCGGTCATCTGCGCGAGCAGTTCGGCGGACAAATGGTTCGATGCCCCCACGCCAGCCGAGCCGAAGCTCACGTCGCCGGGATGCTTGCGCGCGTACGACACCAGTTCCTCGACGTTCTTTGCGGGGAAATCCTTGTTGATCAGCAGGACGTTGGTGTAGTCCGTGATGAGCCCGACGTAGGTGAAGTCCTTCTCGGGCTTGAAGCTGACCGATTTCTGGATCAGCGGCGTCATCGTCATCGTGGGGCTGGCCACGAAGTAGAGCGTGTATCCGTCAGGCTTGGCGCCGACCGTCATGCCTGCGGCAATCGCACCGCTAGCGCCCGCGCGGTTGTCCACAACCACCGGCTGCTTCAGCACGCGGCCCATTTCGGCGGCGTAGATGCGCGCGGCGGTGTCCACCGGGCCGCCCGGCGCGTAGCCCACCAGCAGCCGGATGGGCCGCGAGGGATAGGTTTCGGCTACGGCTGCACCGTGAGCCAGCGCCAGCAGCACGCCGGCGAGCATGATTCGCACCATGATTGTCTCCTCCTGTTCTTGTCAGGTTTTTGTCGGAGACCACTGTGCGTCACGTCCGCCAGTCAGGCAATTTGCATTTGTTTAAGGTGGGCTTCGAGGATGCAATACCTGCTGCATCCTCCCCCCCTTCAATCCATCTGCTCAGTCCAGTTGAATACGCGCCGTGCGGACGATTTCCGCCCATTTCGGCGTGTCGTTGCTGACCACGCTGGCCAGTTCGGTTGGCGTCGATGCCACAGGCTGCAGTCCCATGGCGCTCAGGCGCTGCGAGATTTCCGGACGTTTGGCAATGCGTGCCACTTCGGCGGCCAGGCGGTCCGCAACGTCGCGCGGCGTGCCAGCGGGCAGGAAAAACCCGAACCAGCCGTTGGGCTCGAAACCAGTCAATCCGGCTTCCGCAAAGGTCGGCACGGCTGGCAACGCGGTATGGCGCTGCGTACCCGTGATCCCGAGCACGCGGAACTTTCCGCTTTGGAGGTACGCATTGGCCGAGGTGACGTCGACAAATGCGGAATCGACCTGTCCGCCCAATACATCGCTGACCAGTGGCGCGGCGCCCTTGTACGGCACATGGACGAGATCGATCCCCGCGCGAATCTTGAACTGCTCGCCATGCAGGTGCGACGAGGTGCCATTGCCATACGAGCCGTAGCTCAACTTGCCGGGGCTGGCCTTGGCCAGTGCGATGAATTCCGCGAGCGTGCGCGCCGGCACACGATTCGGCACGACGAAAAGATCCGACGACCGCGCGACCAGCGAGACCGGCATGAAGTCGCGTTCCACGTTGTACGGCATCTTTCGGTAGAGGCTGGGCGACTGGATCATGGCGGTGATGGCCAGCAGCATCGTGTACCCATCGGGCGTGGCCTTCGCCACGATGTCGTTGCCGAGAATGCCACTGGCGCCGGGCTTGTTGTCCACTACGACCGGTTGCTGCCACGCCTGCGACAACTGCTGGCCGATCAACCGCGCGATGGTGTCTGCGCCGCCGCCTGCCGGATAGGGCACGACGAGCCGCAGTGGCTTGTTCGGATAGGCAGTGTCGGCGCTTGCATGCCAACTTGCGAACGCCATGCCGCCGCCGATGGCTGCTGCCTGGCCGAGCCAGCGTCTCCGTTCATGATCCATGTCTGTCTCCTTGTGATAGGTGTCAGGCTTCCGTCAGCGTTGTGACGCCTGCGTCGGCAAGTTTCTGCACCTGCGTGTCGTCGTAGCCAAGCGAAGCGAGGATGTCGCGGCTCTGCTGGCCGAGTGCTTCCCCTGTGTGCCGGTACTGGGGCGGTGTGGCGGAATAGCGCACCGGATGGGCGATCTGCGGCAACGAGCCCGCCATGCCAGCCACCGGCACATCAACCACCAGTCCGCGCGCGCGCATGTGCGGATGCGTGGCCGCTTCTTCCAGCGTCAGCACGGGTTCCACGCAGCAGTCCACCTTGGCGAAGACTTCGCACCACTCCGCGAATGTGCGCGTCACAAAGGCCGCGCTGATCTGCTGCTTCAGTGCGGTCATATCCGTGACGGCCAGCGTTACCCACTCGGGATGGCCCATCGCGCTGCAGAACGCTTGCAGGAACTGCGGCTCCAGGCTGCCGACCGAAAAGTGCCTGCCGTCGGATGTCGCGTAGTAGTCATAGAAGCTGCCACCGTTGAGCCGCTCCGATTCCGGACGTGGCGCGCGCGCACCAGCAAGATAGGCGGCACCGGACAGCGCATTCAGGCTGAACGCGGCATCGGTCATGCTGACGTCGATGGCTTGGCCAGCGCCAGTGCGATAGCGATGTGCGACGGCAGCAAGAATGGCCAGCGCGGCATGCAGGCTGCCACCCGCGATATCCGCGACCTGGATGCCGAGCGGTGCCGGCGCCCCGCGTCCGTTGTAGCTGGCGATGCCGGCGATCGACAGATAGTTGTTGTCGTGGCCGGCACGGTCGCGATACGGGCCGTCCTGGCCATAGCCGGTGATCGAGCAATAGATCAGTGCGGGGTTGAGCTCGCGGAGTTGTTCGTATCCAAGGCCGAGCCGTGCCATGACACCGGGGCGGAACTGCTCCACCACGATGTCGTGCGTCGCAATCAGCTTCCTGACGATGTCGATCGATTCGGGTTGCTTGAGGTCCAGCGCCAGCGACCGCTTGTTGCGGTTGATCCACGCATGCGCCGCCGAGACCCCATGGCGTTGCGGTGACAGGCGCCTGACCGGATCTGGCCGGTTCGGCGCTTCGATGCGAATTACGTCCGCGCCCAGGTCGGCCAGCGCCAGGGTGGCGAAGGGCCCTGGCAGCAACGTGGAAAAGTCGAGGATCTTCAGTCCAGCCAGCGGTCCGCTCATGCTCGTAGGGGAAAGAGTGGGGATGCCGCCGATTCTTCCATCGCGTCCGGGCACTGTCGTGGTCCGTTCGGACCAATCGCACTGCAACATGCAAATTGGTTCCTTTGGCGCACGACACGGCGCGCGCGGCTCCGTAGAGTCTGGTTCCAGAAGGCGGCCCAACATGGCGGCCCCCATATGCAAGGGCTGACGCTTGCATCACATGAAGGAGACGAGGAATGTATCTGACGCAAGGGCTGCATCGTTGCATGCAGCAGACGCCGGACAGCCGCGCCACCGTGTTTCGCGGCCGGACCCGCACGTTCCGGGAACTGCATGGACGCGTGGCGCGACTCGCTGGCGCGCTGCAGGCAATCGGTATGGCGCCGGGCGACCGGGTCAGCATGCTGGCGCTGAATTCGGATCGCTATATCGAATACATGCTAGGGGTCTGGTGGGGCGGCGGCGTGCTGAATCCGGTGAACATTCGCTGGAGCGTGCCCGAAATCGTCTATTCGCTCGACGACTGCGACACCGGCATCCTGATCGTGGACGATCAGTTCCTGCCGATGGTGCCCGGCATCCTTGCGGCCGCAAAGCGGTCGCCGCATGTGATTTATGCGGGTGAAGGGCGTGCACCCGATGGCATGCTCGATTACGAGGCCATGATCGATGCGGCCACGCCAGTGGCGGACATGTTCCGTGGCGGTCAGGATCTGGCATCGATCATGTACACGGGTGGCACCACGGGCAAGCCCAAGGGCGTGATGCAGACGCATCTGAACCTGTGGGCATCGGCGGTCTCGCGCATGGCCGAGTATCGCGAAGGACAGCGCACGTTCGTATCGCTGCATGTGGCGCCGCTATTCCATACCGCTGCGATGGCGCGCGCCGTCGGCCATATCGTGGCAGGCGACACGCAGGTGATCGAACCGGGCTTCGTGCCCGCCGATGTGCTCAAGACCGTGGCGCGCGAGCAGATCGAAGAACTGCTGCTGGTGCCGACGATGCTGCAGGCACTGCTGGCGGACCCCACGTTTGGCCAGCATGACCTGTCGAGCCTGCAGCGCATCTACTACGGCGCGTCACCCATTTCCGCGGGCCTGCTGGATCGCGCGCTGGCAGCGCTGCCCGACATCGATTTCTTCCATGCGTATGGCATGACGGAAGCCTCGCCGCTCATCACGGTCAATCCGCCGGCGAATCACAGCCACGAGGCACGTGCCAGCGGTCTGTACCGCTCGGCAGGCCGCGCGAGCCTGGGCGTGACCATGCGCATCGTCGATCCGGATGGCAATGAAGTGCCGCGCAACACTGTGGGCGAGATCGTGGTGCTAGGCGCCAATATCACCAGCGGCTACTGGAACCGGCCCAAGGAAACCGCCGAAGCCTTGCGCAACGGCTGGCTGCATACCGGCGATGGTGGTTACATGGACGACGACGGCTATCTGTTCATCGTCGACCGGCTCAAGGACATGATTGTCACGGGAGGCGAGAACGTCTACTCGGCCGAAGTCGAGAGCGTGCTGTCGCTGCATCCCGAGGTGGCGACGTGCGCGGTCATCGGTATCCCCGATACGAACTGGGGCGAGGCGGTGCATGCCGTGGTGGTGCCGCATGCAGGCAAGACGCCATCCGAGACTTCGCTGCGCGAGCACTGCCGTGCGGCACTCGCCAACTACAAGTGCCCCAAGAGCTTTGAATTCCGCACGGAAATGCCGCTGTCGGCGGCGGGCAAGATCCTGAAACGCGACCTGCGCGACCAACACTGGCAGGGCCAGGCGCGCCAGGTGAGCTGATTCCCTTCCATTGATCGAGGACACGAACATGAGCAGAAGCGTATTGGTTGCCGGTGTCGGCATGATTCCGTTCACCAAGGCGGGAGCCAGCGAGGATTATCCGGTCATGGGCGCCAACGCCGCGCGGGCTGCACTGGCCGACGCCGGTGTGGACTACGCGCTGGTGGAGCAGGCGTATGTGGGTTACGTCTACGGCGACTCCACGGCAGGGCAAGCGGCCATCTATGGCGTGGGCCTGACCGGCATTCCCGTCATCAACGTCAACAACAACTGCGCCACGGGATCGACGGCGTTGTTCCTGGCACGGCAGGCGGTAGCCAGCGGCGCGGTGGAGTGTGCCATTGCAGTGGGCTTCGAACAGATGGTGCCCGGCGCGCTGAAAGGTGCGTACACGGATCGCCCTGCACCGATGGCGCGTTTTGTCGACGTGATGCGCGACATCCAGGGCATCGACGAAGCCGCGCCGCGTGCCGCGCAATTCTTCGGCGGCGCCGCACGCGATTATCTGAAGGAATACGACATCCGTCCGGATACGTTTGGCCGCATCTCGGTCAAGGCACGACAACACGCGGCGCGCAATCCGTTTGCGGTGTTCCGCAATACGGTGTCGCTGGAGGAAGTCATGGCATCGCCCACGGTGTTCGATCCGCTGACGCGCTTGCAGTGCTGCCCGCCCACCTGCGGTGCGGCGGCTGCGATACTGTGCTCCGAAGCGTTCGCGAAGAAATATGGACTCGATACGCGCGTTGCCATCCGTGCGCAATCCATGACTACGGATCGCAACAGCACCTTCGATGAAGGCGATATGCGCAAGGTGGTGGGCTACGACATGACGCATGCCGCCGCGCAGGCCGTGTACGAGGCCGCTGGCGTGGGACCGGAGGATATCGGCGTGGTGGAGCTGCACGACTGCTTCACCGCCAACGAGTTGATTACGTACGAAGCATTGGGTCTCACGCCGGAAGGCACTGCCGAGAAGTTCATCATCGACGGCGACAACACCTACGGCGGACGCGTGGTGACGAATCCGTCTGGCGGCCTGCTGTCGAAGGGCCATCCGTTGGGTGCCACCGGGCTCGCGCAATGTGCGGAGCTGGTGTGGCAACTGCGCGGGCAGGCCCAGGACCGTCAGGTGCCGGGCGTGCGCATGGCGCTGCAACACAACCTCGGACTCGGCGGCGCCTGCGTGGTGACGCTGTACGAGCGCCAGTAAGCGGAGGTGCCCATGCTCGATACCCGACACATCGGCACGGTGCTGTCCCGGCATAGCGCGGAAGTGGAGGCAGGCCGCCTGCGCTTCTTCGCCAAGGCCACGGGACAGACCGATGCGCGCTATACCGACAAGGCTGCCGCCACGGCTGCGGGATATCCCGCGCTGCCCGTGCCACCGACTTTCCTGTTCTGCCTGGAGATGGAGGCGCCGAACCCGCGCGCCACGATCGACCTCCTGGGCATCGATATCGGCAGCATCCTGCACGGCGAGCAGAGCTTTCAATATCACCGCATGGCGTTCGCTGGGGAGCGTCTGCATTTCGAGGTGCGCATTGCGGACATCTACGAGAAGAAGGGCGGCGCGCTGGGCTTTGTGGTGCGCGAGACCAAGGTGACCGATGGCGATGGCGGTGCAGTAGCCGATCTGCGCAGCGTAATCGTGGTACGTGGCAAGGCCAGGGAGGGCAAATGAGCGCAGTTCGATTCGATCAATTGGAAGTTGGCAGCAAGCTGCCCGCCTTCGATGCCGAGCCGTTGAGCCGGCTCACGCTGGCGCTCTATGCGGGTGCCTCGGGTGACCACAATCCGATTCACGTCGATCTGGACTTTGCGAAACGTGCGGGCATGCCCGACGTGTTCGCGCACGGCATGTTGTCGATGGCCTACCTGGGGCGCTTGCTGACCAACTGGGTGCCGCAGGAAGCGATTCGCGAGTTCTCGGTGCGCTTTGCAGCCATCACGCATGTGGGCGATGTGGTGTCGTGCAGCGGCGTGGTGACGGAGAAAGATGCAGCGGCGGGGACGGTGCGCATTGCACTGTCCACGTGCAATCAGCAGGGCGAAATCAAACTGGCTGGCGAGGCGCTGATTGCGCCCGCCGCCTGAACCACACACTCGAACAAGACAGAGGGAGACACGCAATGAGCAAGCTGAATGGCAAGGTAGCGATCGTATCGGGATCGGGCCGCGGTATCGGCCGTGAAATCGCACTGAAGCTGGCGAGCGAGGGCGCCGCCGTGGTGGTCAACGACCTCGACGCGGAACCGGCGAATGCCGTAGTGAAGGAGATCCAGGCAGCAGGTGGCCGTGCCGTAGCCTGCACGGGTAGCGTGACCGATGCCGATTTCGGCCAGCGCTTTGTGCAGACCGCGCTGCAGGAGTTCGGCGGACTCGACATCATCATCAACAACGCGGGCTACACCTGGGACAACGTGATCCAGAAGATGTCCGATGAACAATGGTCGACGATCATGGACGTGCACGTGACCGCGCCGTTCCGCATCCTGCGTGCCGCTGCCGATCATTTCCGTGAAACCGCCAAGGCAGATGCCGCTGCGGGACAGGAAATTTTCCGCAAGGTGGTCAATATCTCGTCGGTATCGGGTGTGATGGGCAATGCGGGCCAAGCCAACTACTCGGCCGCCAAGGCGGCGATCAACGGCCTGACGCGTGCGCTGGCCAAGGAGTGGGGTCGCTACAAGGTCAACGTCAACAGCGTGGCATTCGGGCTGATCAAGACGCGCCTGACCGAAGCCGTAGCTGGGGACAGTGCCACCATCGACATCGCGGGCCGCGAGATCAAGGTGGGGGTCAACGCGCAGTTGATGAAGAACGTGGAAGCCATGATTCCGGTGGGTCGTGGTGGTACGCCGACAGAAGCGGCTGGCGCGGTGTACCTAATGTGCATTCCAGAGTCGAACTACATCAGCGGGCAAGTGCTGGTGGTAGGCGGCGGCCGTCCCTGATTGACCACTTCACAGGACAGCCATGTCGAACCAGAGCCCATGGATTACCGAGGATCTTTCGATCTTCCAGGACGCCATCCGCAAGTTCATCGAGCGCGAGCTCGTGCCGAACGAGGAGCGGTGGTGGAAGCAGCAGCATGTGGATCGCGAAACGTGGCGCAAGGCCGGCGAGATGGGTATGCTCTGCGCGAGCATCCCCGAAGCGTACGGCGGCGGCGGTGGCAGCTTCGCGCATGAAGCGATCATCGCCTACGAGCAGGCGCGTGCGATGGCGACGAGCCTCGGCACCGGCGTTCACAGTGCCATCGTGGCGCACTACATCCTGCGCTACGGCACCGAGGCACAGAAGCGGCACTGGCTGCCGAAGATGGCATCCGGCGAAATGGTCGCAGCTATCGCGATGTCGGAGCCGGGCGCAGGCTCCGATCTCAAGAGCGTGAAGACGCGTGCGGTGCGTGACGGTGACCACTACGTGATCAACGGCTCCAAGACGTTCATCTCGAATGGACTGCTGGCCGATCTGATCTGCGTAGTGGTCAAGACGGACCCGGACAAGGGCGTGAAGGGTGTCTCGATTGTCGTCGTGGAAACGGCGGGCCTGGAGGGCTTCCGCCGGGGCCGCGTGCTGGAGAAGATCGGCCAGAAGGGGCAGGACACGGCCGAACTGTTCTTCGACAACGTGCGCGTGCCGTGCAGCAATCTGCTGGGCGACGAGGAAGGGCGCGGCTTCTACCAGTTGATGCAGCAGTTGCCGCAGGAGCGTATGACGATTGCGGTGGGCGCCCTTGGATCGATGGAGCGCGCGATGGCGGAAACCGTTGCCTACGTGCGTGACCGGCAGGTCTTCGGCACGTCGCTGCTGGAACTGCAGAACACGCGCTTCAAGCTGGCCGAGTGCAAGACCAACGTCACCATCGCCCGCGCCTTTGTGGACGATTGCATGGCAAAGGTGCTGCGTGGCGAACTGGACGGCGAGACGGCAGCGATGGCCAAATGGTGGTGCACGCAGAAGAGCTGCGAGATCATCGACGAATGCCTGCAATTGCACGGCGGCTACGGCTATATGGCCGAGTATCCGATTGCGCGGCTGTACGTCAACGCACGGGTTGGCAAGATCTACGGCGGATCGAACGAGATCATGAAGGAACTGATCGCGCGCACGCTGTAGGAGAACGAGGACAGCGGGGCCTTCTCAGTCGAGCAGGCCCCGCTGTCTTGCGATGGCCACCACCTCCGTGCGGCTCTGCGCGCCGAGCTTGGCGCTGATGCGGCGCAGATGGGATTTCACGGTCAGCTCGGAGACAAACAGCTTCTCCGCGATGGCGCGATTGCGGTGGCCGTGCGAGAGCATGTGCAGCACATCGAGTTCTCGCGTGGTCAGGGCATCGAGGCCCATGTCGCGCGTGGGTGTCGAGATGTCTGGCGCAGCGGTAGCTTCGGCAGGTTCCGCATCGGATACGCCCATGCGCGCGAGCAAATCAGGCACGAACCCAGCGGCTACGCCAGGCATCGTGCCTTGCATACGATGAGCAGCGTTCCAGCGCTGCAGCAATGCCACCAGTGGCGCGCCTTCATCGATAAAGCTGCGGCGCAAGCCTTCATGGCTGGCTATCCGCAGCGCTTCGGTCAGCGCATCGAACGCATGTTCGTGTTCTCCTGCGCTTTCCAGTGCCATCGCGTGCAGCAGGCGGAGCTTCAGGAGTCGCCAGTGGCGCTGCTGTGCGGCGGCCGTGGCAACGGCGTGAGCCAGCGCATCGCATAGCGACGCATCCGCCCCGCGCGCAATCTGCAGGCGCCAACGCGCTACGGCGGGCACATCGACTTCATTGGCATACCCTGCGTCATCGAGTGTCTCCCACGCGCCGTGTTGTCCCGCGGCATGCAAGGCCTGCGCGGCGGCATCGAGTGCACCGTCGAGTGTGGCCACGCGTGTGCGCTCCAGCCACGTGGAGCAGATTGCGCGCTCCGACGGCACGCGGCCACCGAGTTCTTCCAGTTCCAGCAGCCTGCGCTGCCACAGGTCACGGTCGCCGCGCGCCAACGCGATGCGCGCACTCAGGATATGGCAAGTGATCATCGAATCTACCGGGCCAGTCATCTTGGCGAACGGCAGGGTGTCATTGACGAGCCGCGCGGCTTCGTCGATCTGGTCCGCTTCATAGCAGAGCAGGGCGAGGATCACGCCGGCTGCGGCGCGGCCTCCCGTGACTTCATCGGTGCGGTCATGCCACGTTTGCTGGGCACCGCGCAGGCGCGCCATCGAACGCCCCAGCCTGCCGTGGAACAGATCGATGATGCTCTCCAGGCAATCCGCCACGCTGCGCAGTAACGGCATCTGCTGGTGCCGTCCGCCTGCGCAGGCATTGGCCAGCACTTGCCGCGCCTCGTCGTGGCGTCGCACGGAAACCAGCCCATATGCCACGGAATTCGCAAGCAGCCAGTACTGGAAGGAATCGTCCGGCGGCACATGCTGGAGCAGCGGCAGGCCGATCTCGCGGCAGGCTTCGGTGCGGTCGGTCATCGCGAACAACACGCAGCGCAACGTCTCGGCCTGACGTTGCACGGATTCGTGTGCGGCGCTAGTGCGGGTATCGTCAACGATGCATTGCACGGCCTGCAACGCTTCCGCAAAGCGGCGATTGAGCAGCAGCACCCATGCCGCAGTAATGCGCACCCGTGGATCGGCTTCGGAAAGGCGGTCGCGCACGAGATCGAACCAGCGCGACAGCAGCCTGACGCGGCCGTTGTTGAGCAGCGTGTCGGCGTGAAGCGCCATCTCGGCGGTGGCGGCTTCAAGCAGGCCGGCGCGCAGCAGATGGTCGATGGCAGGAATCGGTCGCCGGGCCTGCAGATACCAGCGTGCGGCGGCAGCGTGCAACGCGGTCTCCCGTTCGGGATTCAGGCTGCGCAGCCGATGCTGCAGGAAACTGGCGAACAGGCTGTGGTAGCGATACTCGTCCTGTTCGCCATTGAGCGGAAAGAGAAAGAGATTGTCATGCTCCAGCGCGGCCAGCATCGCGTGACTGTCGTTGCGATCGAGGATGGCATCGCAAAGCGGTGCGGAAAGATGGCTCAGTACACTGGTTTCGAGCAGGAAGCGGCGCACGGGCTCGGACTGCCGCCCGAGGATGTCCTGCGCGAGATACTCGGCCAGATCCGTATTGGTGCCCGAAAACGATGCGACAAAGCGGCTATGGTCGGGATGCTGCCGCAGTGAGAGCGTGGCCAGGTAGATGGCCGTGGCCCAGCCTTCGGTGCAGCGATGGAGCCGGGCGACATCCACATCGGACAGGGTTATCCCGCACTTCTCGCGAATAAACGCGGCGGCTTCAGGCAGCGTGAACCGCAAGGCGCCAGGCTGGAGTTCCAGCAGATGACCACGTGCCCTGACGCGGCCCAGCCCGAGCGATGGCGTGGTGCGCGATGCCACCACGAGCGTACCGTTGGGGGGGAGAGATTCCAGCAGCAACTGCACGAAGTTCAGCACCGCCTCGCTCTGGATGACTTCGAAATCGTCGAGCAGGATGGCGAACGGCTGGCTGACGGCCGCAACGGTAGCGATGACGCCCGCGCCCATGCGCTCTGCGGAGGCGGGCAGCGTTTGCCGCGAGGGGTGCAATACCTGCAATCCTGCGGCGAGGTGGCCCAGGAAACGCGGCAAGTCGTTATCGGCCGCATCGAGCCGCACCCACGCGATGGCGTCGCCTTTTGCCTGACACGCCGCTGCGTACTGCTGCATCAGCGTGGTCTTGCCGAATCCGGCTGGCGCGCGTATCAGCAGCAGCCGTGCGCTGTGCGCCGCCAGCATGGCCGCGACCAGATGCGACCGTGCCAGATGCGACGCGGCACAGGCCGGCGGCACAAGCTTGGACGCAATGATCGTCGGCATGTCCTCCGAAACGCCGGGAATCGGCGTTCCGTTCGGACCGTGCGGGCTGGGCTGCATGGGCCGATGTCTCCTGGTTGGAATGTTTTGTGGAGACGATTGTTACACGGCTTGCGCGTTCGGGGAAACCGGATTGCTACGGCTTCGGCGGGGCCAAAGGCGGGGTTCGGGAATCGCAAATGCCGCTATGCCACGGCACTGCCTGCGCGCATTTGCTTTCGGTATCGCTCCACGTCTATCTTGTCGATCTGGGCGGGCTGCATATATTGCTGGGCATAGGCCAGGTAGGCGCCCGATGTCAGGAACAGTTCGAAGATCTCGGGGTCGATATGCCCATCCGTAGCGGCCCGGTACATGATGTCGATGGATTCGGACAGGGTCTTGGCGTTCTTGTAGGGGCGGTCCGCCGCAGTCAGCGCCTCGAAGATATCGGCAACCGCCATCATCCGGGAGAGTGTGCTCATGTCCTCGCGCCGCAGGCGTCGCGGATAGCCTGTGCCGTCCATCTTCTCGTGATGGTTGCCAGCCACTTCGGGCACTTGCCGAAGATGACGGGGGAACGGTAGCCGCGAGAGCATGATTTGCGTCTGCACGATGTGATCTTCGATCTTGTAGCGCTCTTCCGCGGTCAGTGTGCCCCGGCCAATCAGCAGGTTGTGCAGTTCGCCGCGATCATGGAGATACGGCGGGGCGTCGCGCCGGAAGCCCCACGGATTGTCGGAGGCGATGGTGTCATGCGGGCCACGCGGCACCCGGTGTTCCGGCTTGTCCGCGAGCAACGGCTCGCGCACGGGCAATGACGGGGCGGGGCTTGCGGACAGATGCGCCGTGGCTTCGCGGGACAGGCCGATGCGGTCGTCGAGCGTCCGGGTCCACGTGCGCGAAGCAATCTGCAGCAGCCGTGCCTTGCGGTGCGCGTCCATGGCTTCGGTCCCCTGGTTGCATGCGGCGACGAATGCGAAATCGTCGTCCAGTTCTCGCAAAGTCTGCTGGAGCCGCGTCCGCGCGTCAGCAGGATCGTCGCCCGCAGCGATGCCTTCGAGGCAGCCGATCTCGGCCTCGCGCTTCATGACCTCGAATCGCATGCGAACCTCGTGCAGGCGATCGTGGAGAGTTTCGAGCTTGGTCGCCTTGTCGATGATGTATTCAGGCGTGGTGATCTTGCCGCAGTCGTGCAGCCATGCGGCCACATGTAGCGTTTCCCACTCGGTGCCTGTCATCTGGAATGACCGGAAGGGGCCATCGGTGGCATCGCACGCGGCTTGTGCCAGCAGCTTGGCCAGCGCCGGCACGCGAGAGCAATGGCCGCCGGTGTGCGGACTCTTGGCGTCGATTGCATCGGCCAGCAGACGGATGAATGCGTCGAACAGCTTGCGCTGGGCGTCGGCCAACTCGCGGACTTCAATGGAGCCGGCATACAGCGCGGATAGCGTTTCCACATAGGCGAGCTGTGCCGCGTTCATCGGCGTGTCGCGGATCACAAGGATCACGCCACGTGCCTCCGACTTTCGATTCACCACCGGGATGGCTACCGCGCACGTGGCACCGCCATGCGTCATATCGCCCGCTGTGATCGCGGCGAGAGCCGTGCGGTCCAGGCCAGCGCTTTGCGAACGATGTTGCCGGACGGCGTCGCGCACCAGTGATGGCGCTTCATCGAGCGCATAGGACGGCTTCGTCGCTGCGGCATCGTTGCCATGACGGTCCTGGATTGCCGCGGCGCGGATGTCGTTCTCGTCGACCAGGAAGAAAATGCCGGCTGTGCCGCCAGCTTCGGCAAGTGTTTTCTCCAGCAGCACTGGCAACAAGCGCTCCAGACGATCTTCGGCGGCAACCGCCTGCACGATGGCAAGAAAACGCCGTATGGTCTGGCGCATCTGTTCGGCGGCGGCGCCGAGCGCGCCCACTTCGCGGATGGTCGATTGCACGGGCAGTGCCTTGTCGAAATCGAAGCTGCGGATGGCTTGCATGCCATCGGCCAACTGGCTGAGCGGCTTGGCGAGGCGATGGGCCACCAGCCATGTCAGCGGAATGGACAGCAGCACGATGGCGAGCGTGAACAGGATGCCCGTCCATGCCTGTTGTTTGGCGTTCGCCAACAGTTCGTATTGAGGCACGGCCATCAGCAGGTAGAGCGGCTTGCCGGTGGTGGCAGGAATCACGTCGGTGGTGGTGTACCACGTCATGCCGTCTACCGTTATCGACTTGCGCCCCGTCTGCCGGGCGCCGCCCTGGAATGCGGTGGCCATGGCCGTGAGCACCGGAATGTTGTAGTCGGCGGGCGCGGCGAGCAAGTCCGCCTGGATAGCGTCTGGCGCGGCGGACGATTCGGGCAGGCGGCTGTCGATGCCAAGCACCTTGCCGTTGCTGTCGAGCAGCGCCAGCATGGTGCCGGGCGTCGCCTTCTTCTTCGCGAGCATCGTGCCCAGCCAGTCGAGACGGAAGTCGCCGCCTACCACGGCATTGCGATGCGGTGTGCGGAATGCAAACGTGGTGCCGACTTCCTGGTCGGAGAAAAACAGATAGGGGTCCGTGCGCACGGGCGCATCGGAGCCAATTGCGGCCTGATACCAGACCCGTTTGCGCGGATCGAAGCGTTCCGCGTATTCCTGATCCCGGAGGGTGGCCACCGTGCGCAGGTCGCGATCGAGGAAATCGACTTGTCCGATCAGCGCGGGCGCCGTGCCGAGGACACTGCGCAGCACGAAGTACGCCGTGTCGGGCGCCTTGAAGATCGCGCGGTCCGCATCGGACCTCAGCGGCCTGAGATAGAGGAAGGTTCCGTCTGCGTAGCCGATGTAGACCGCCTGCAGCACTGGCGCGCTCTCCAGCGCTTCGCGCGCCAGCGATAGCCACGCATCGCGCTGGTGCGGCGTGCCATCGTTGGCGATGGCGCTGTATCGAATCAGCGTGATGGCCGTCTGTGCCGGTGCCAGCAGGTCCTCCACCTCGTCGCGCATCGTGCCGGCCATTTGCTGGCTGGCATCCGCAGTGGCGGCCTGCAGCGCGGCGCGGGTCACCCAGTAGTTGAGGCCGCTCGCCAGCAGGCCAACGAGCAGGATGATCGCGCCGAACAGCATCCACAGATGCGCGTGCAGCGGCATTCCCTTGCGTGACGACGGCATATGACCTCTCCCTTGTTCTTCTTCGACGATGCTTGCGATGGATGGCAGCGTGCAGCCTTCCAAGCTTCGGTGGGAGTGCGGGATCGGTCAAGCAAAGTATTGGGTACACGCGGGTACACGCCGGACCGTCCGTGCGGCACGGCGTGCACTTTCAGCGGCGGGCGTCGTGCTTCCCGCTCGGGGTGGCACCGGGCTCATCCATCTGCACAGTCAGAATCTCACCTGTCGTGGAGTTGGTGATGTAGAGCGTCTTGCGATCGGAGCCGCCGAAAGCGAGGTTGGTCAGCGAGTGCCCCGGCGTGCCGCGAATCACCTCCACGGGTTCGGCGCGATGGTTGAGCACCCAGACGTAGGCCAGCCCGGGGTTGGCGACGAGCAGGCGGCCGGTCTGATCCATCGCCAATCCATCGGGACCGCTGGGCCCGTAGGACGTGAAGAATTGCCCCGTCTTGGAGACGCTGCCATCGGCCTGCAATGGCATCCGCCATACGCAATTGCCCCGCGTGACGGCCACGAACAGGAAGCGTTCGTCCGGCGAGAGCACGACGCCGTTGGGACTCGGCACATTCGATAGCAGCAGGTCGAGCCGGCCCTCCGGCGAGAGTCGATACACGCGCCCCGTCGGATCGTGCAGGCCAGTCTGGCCCTGATCCGTGAAATACACATTGCCGCGCGCATCGAGCGTCAGGTCGTTCACGCCCTTGAAGCTCTCGGTGTTGCGCCGGCCCAGGTGCGGACGCACCTTGCCTGTCTTGATATCGACGAGAACCAGTCCGTTGCGATAGTCCGTGACCAGCAGTTCATCGGCAGTGAAGAACTTCATGCCGTTGGGCTCGCCGTCCCATTCGGCGATTGTCTCCCAAGCCCCATGGGTATCGATCCGGAAGATGCGACCGTTAGGGATATCCGTCACATAGAGGTTGCCTGCATCGTCCACGGCCGGGCCTTCGAGGAAGGAGTCGATGGCGCGTCCGCCCTGATTGGCATCGGACCATGCGGTGTGGCGCTGTTGGCGATAGCGCTCCGGCAGGCTGCTGAACAGCGTGGCTTCGCGGACGACTGGCGGATTCAAGAGAAACATGTGGTGTCCTGACGGAGCGTGACAGATAGGGGTTGGCTACGAATTACTGCTTTTCAAAGCCAGTGCCACTGGCGACCTTACCCCAGAATGCCGTGCGCTCGCCCATTTCCTTGCGGAATGCGTTGGTGTCCCAGTAGCCGGCATCGGCGCCGATACCCTGCGCGTAGGTGCGCATATCGGGCGTGGCCATGGCGGCGGCGACTTCCTTCTGGAGTCGGGCGAGCACGTCCGGCGGCGTGCCCTTGGGTGCCCAGAGACCGGTGAAGTTCGTGACGCCGAAACCGCGCACGCCCGCTTCTGCAAAAGTCGGTACGCCCGGCAACGCGGGCAGGCGCTTGTCGCCACTCACGGCCAGCACGCGCAGCTTGTTGCCTTGCACCTGGCCGATCACGCCCGAGATGGACGCCATCTGGAAATCCACGGTGCCGCCGAGCAGCGCGACGGTTGCCTCGCCCGCGCCCTTGAAGGGCACATGCATGAAGTGCGCACCGGCCGCCATCCCCAGCGCTTCGCTGGCGAAGTGGGGTGTCGATCCCGGACCGCCCGAGCCATACGAGACCTTGTTGTCTCCGGCCTTGGCGGCGGTGAGCAGTTCGGCCAGCGTCTTGTACTTGCCGTCGGCCTTGACGACCAGTCCCATCGGCGCGAACACATACGCGCAAACCGGCTGCAAATCCTGCGCATAGTCGAACGGCAGTTTGCGGAAGATATGCGGCAGCAACGCGTAGGTGGTGTCGTTGGCCAGCAGCGTGTAGCCATCTGGCGCCGAGCGGGCAACCTGTACGGCGCCGATGGTGCCCGTTGCACCGGGCTTGTTCTCGACGAAGAAACTCTGGCCGGTCTGCTCGGTCAGGCGCTGCGCCATCTTGCGTGTGACCGCATCGACGGCGCCGCCCGGCGGATAGGGCACCACGATCTTGACGGGACGGGCGGGCCAGGTCTCCGCGTGAACGCCGATCGAGAGGAACGAGAGGGCGGCCAGGGCCCCCAATGCGAATCGCGGAAGCCACGAGGCGCTGTGTTTTGTTGCGCGCATGTCTGTCTCCAACTTATTGCTTCTTGTCGGGTCCGGCTCTTTCTTTTTCCGGACGCCGTGTTGCCTGATCTCGTATCGCTCAGTCTTTCGTGAGTGCGGGTTCGCGGCTCACGACGCCGAGTACATTGCGCGCTGCGGCAACGCCCATGTTCACGTAGGCCGCGCTGGTCACGCCGCCAATATGCGGACTCAGGATAATCCCGGGCTGGCCGTGAAAGATATGGGGCACAGCCATCGGTTCGACGGCAAAGCTGTCGAGGCCCGCACCGGCAACGTGTCCGGAGCGGATCGCGTTCAACAGCGCGGGTTCGTCGATCAGGCCGCCGCGCGCCGTGTTGACGAGGATGACGCCCGGTTTGCAGCGTGCCAGCACATCGGCATCGAGCATGTTGCGGTTGTCGTCGGTGAGCGGGCAATGCAGCGAGATCACATCGGCCTCGGACCAGATCGTTTCCAGCGGCACGGCTTGCACGTAGTCGGGCAGGTTGCGGGCGTAGGGATCGAAGCCGATCACGCGCATGTCCATGGCGTGGCACATGCGGGCGAGGCGCAGGCCAATCGTGCCGAGGCCCACCAGCCCCACGGTACGGCCGCTCAGTTCGATGCTCTTGTGCGTGGCCTTGTCCCAGTGGCCGGCGTGCATGCGCGCATCGAGCGGCACGATGGATTTTGCGCAGGCCAGCATCAGTGCCAACGCGTGCTCGGCAACGGCTGCGGCATTGGCGCCCACTGCGGCCAGTACTTCGATGCCTCGCGCCGCCGCGGCGGTCTTGTCGATGGTGTCGGTGCCACTGCCATGCTTGGCGATGACGCGCAGCGATGGCGCGGCATCCATGACTTCGGCGCCTACGCTGCCATAGCGGACGATGATGCCGACCGGGTCGTGTTGTCTGGCGAGCGACACGAGGTCTGCGGTTTGCGGGGTCTTTCCCGCGAATACGATGGAGAAATCAGCGAGGACCGCGAGGGCTTCTGGCGCGAGGTCCGCACCGGTCACGATGATGGCAGGGCGCGTCGTCACAGCGTTTCTCCCTGCTTCAGCACGCCAGCGGTGACCAGCGAGGCCAGCAGCCACGGGGCAGCGGTGTTGCCTTCCTTGATCTGTGCGATGCGTTTGGCTTCGGCGGCTTCCTTGTGTTCGGCGGCAGCAAGCAGCGATTCGATCTTCTCGCGTTCCACCACGACGACGCCATCGGCATCACCGCAGACGTAGTCGCCGGGGTAGACCGTCACGCCGCCGACGCAGACCGGATGGCCGATGCGGCCGGCCACTTCCTTGGTGGGTCCATTCGGATTGGTGCCGACGGAGAAGACAGGGAACTTCATCTCTTCCAATTCGAGGCTGTCGCGCACGGCGCCGTCGATGACGACACCGGCAAGCCCGCGCTGGCGCGCTGCACTCATCATGATCGTTCCCATCAGCGCGGAGGTCTGGTCACCCTTGCCGTCGATGACGAGCACGTCGCCGGGTTGCGCCAGTGCCAGTGCGGCATGGATCATCAGGTTGTCGCCGGGGCGGACTTCCACGGTGAAGGCCGGGCCAGCCAGCTTCATGCTGGGGCGCAGTGCCTTGATACGGCCATGCAGCGCACCGCGACGACCTGCCACATCGGCAAGGATGGCCGGCTGGAACTTTGCGGCCTGGGCGACCACGTTGGGCGATACACGAGCAAAGGTCTTGTTGAGGTTGGGCAGCGTCATGACTTGACTCCGAATGATGTCAGCGGGATGTGTGAGGGACGTTCAGGAATTCGCGGAGGAAGGGTCAATCCAGCCGGGTGCCGGATGCCTTGATGATCGAAGCCCAGCGCGTGATGTCCTGGCGGATCTGCGTGCCAAATGCCTCGGGCGTGCCGCCCAGGACCAGCGCACCCTGATCGCTCAGCGTCTTCACCAGATCGGGCGATTGCAGCGCCTTGTTGAATGCGGCGTTGAGCTTGACGACGATGTCCTTCGGTGTGGCCGCCGGGGCGGCGAAGCCGAACCATGTGGAGGCTTCGAAGTTCGGATAGCCCGACTCGGCAATGGTGGGAACCTGCGGCAGGTCGGTCACGCGCTTGAGCGATGTCACGGCCAGCGGACGCAGCTTGCCGTTACGGATATGGGACAGCAGCGTGGGAACCGACGAGAGATAGAGATCGACTTGTCCGCCGATCAGGTCGTTGACTGCCTGCGCCACGCCTTTGTACGGCACGTGGGTCAGCTTGATGCCTGCGGTCTTCTGCAGCAGTTCGCCCGAGAGATGGGCGACGGTGCCATTGCCGGGCGAGGCGATGTTCAACGTGCCGGGCTTGGCCTTGCTGGCCTGGATGACATCGTCCAGTGTCTTGTAGGGCGAGCCGACCGGCGTCACCAGTACCAGCGGTGCGCTGGCCACGAGGCTGATCGGCGCCAGATCCTTGAGCGGGTCATAGGGCAGGTGGCTGAACAGCGTGGGGTTGATCGCGAGGTTGCTGGTCTGGCCGAGAACGATCGTATAGCCATCGGCGGACGCCTTCGCGGCGGCGTCCACCCCCAGGTTGCCACCCGAACCCGGCTTGTTGTCCACGACGAAGGTCCAACCGGTTGACTTCGCCACGTTGCTGGTGACTTCGCGCGCAATGATGTCGGTGCCGCCGCCTGCCGGGAAGGGCACGATCACGCGGATCGGCTTGGAAGGATAGGCCGGGGCCGCATGGGCGGATTGTGTGAACTGGGTGAGGCCGGCGACGGCAAGGCCGAGGCCAAGGGTAACGGCAGTGACTGCGGTGATGGTGAGCGTGCGTGTGACGCGCATTGTCTGTCTCCGGATCTCGTTTTATATGTGGCGGTGCTGTGAGATGGATTGTTGTCGACCGTTTCATTGCCTACAATGCCGTTTCGCACGACGAAACATGTTGCACGCCATGAACCAGAAAAGTAGCGAATCAGGCGCCCCCGAGGCAGATCACGGGGCGAGCGGCGTGACTGCCGTGACGCGGGCGCTGCGGGTGCTGGAGGCATTTGGCGTCAACGATCCGCAGCTTTCGCTGGCGGAGTTGAGCCGTCGCACGGGCATCCACAAGACCACGGTGCTGCGTCTGGCGCGCACACTGGCGGCGGACAACTACCTCGTGCAGAAAGAGGATGGAACCTGGCGGCTGGGCCGCGCCGCTGGCTGGCTGGGCGCGTGCTATCAGGCGACGTTCAACGTGCAGGAGGTGGTGGAGCCGGTGCTGCGCGAGTTGACGATCAAGACCGGGGAGAGCGCGTCGTTCTATATCCGCGAAGGGCAGCAGCGGACCTGCGTGGTGCGCGTGGAAGGGCCGCAGGCGATTCGGCACCACGTGCGGATCGGCGCGGCCCTGCCGCTCGACAGCGGTTCTCCGGGACGCGTGATCCTCGCGTTCTCAGGGGAATCGGGCGAACTCTATGAAACGATCCGGCGGCGCGGGTTTCACCTGTCACTGGGCGAGCGCGAAGCGGAGGTGTCCAGCGTGTCAGCGCCCGTGTTCGGCCTGCACTGGCGATTGCTGGGCTCGATGTGCATTTCGGGGCCGACCGCGCGTCTCGGGGAAGAACGCCTGCTGGAACTGGCGCAGACGGTGGTGGATGCCGCCAACAAGCTCTCGTATGCGATGGCGGGCAGCCAGCGGCCCGCGATGCAGGTGGAAAGGCCCTCGACGTGGCACCCGTGAGGCGTGTGGACGATGGTCAGCGGGCAGTGTCCGCCGGAGGACGGCTGGGGATGGAAAAGCAGAATACGGCGCCGGTGGACGTGTCATTGCACACCTCGATTTCGCCGCCGTGGGCTTCCACGATCGATTTGCAGATGGATAGCCCCATGCCCATGCCGTAGCCCTTGGTGGTGGCAAGCGAGTCGAAAAGCTGCCCCGCGATGTCCGCGGCGATACCGGGTCCGGTATCGCTGACCGACACCCAGACCATGCCGTGCTCGTCGATTTGTGTCTGGACCGAAATGGATTTTTCGCGGACCTCCACGTCGTTCATTGCTTCGAGCGCATTGGTGACAAGGTTCATGATCACCTGTTGCAGCAGCACGCGATCACCGAACACGATCTCGACGTCCGGCGCAAAGCTTGTGGAGATCCCCACGTTTCCGGCGGCGATGCGTTCCTCCAGCACGCTGAATACTTCGAGAATCGCTTCGTGGATGTCCACGGGCAGTACTTTGGGGCGAGACTCCCGCACCATGGCCCGCAGGCTTTCCATGATCTGTCTCGCCCGCTCGCCGCTGGCCGAGATTTTCTCGATGGCTGCCACGGCTTCCTTGATGTTCGGCGTATCCCGATTCAGCCACCGCACGGCGGCACGGGCGCTTGTACCCAGCGCGGTGATGGGCTGGCCGATCTCATGCACGATGAATCCCGCGAATTCCCCCAGTTCGGTCAGCCGCGCCGCACGGGCCAGCTTTCCCTGTGTTTCGCGGACGCGGCGTTCGGCGTCCGCGCGGCGTTGGTGTTCGGCTTCCACGCTCTCATAGAGCTTGGCGTTTTCCAGCGACACGGCCGCCTGCGACGCCAGCACCTCCAGCGTTCTCACCCGTGTGGGATTGAACACCCCGGCGATCAGCGCATTCTCCAGGTACAGCAATCCGGTGAGCGCGCCTTGCTTCACCAGCGGCACGCACATGATGGACCGCGAACGGTGGGCGCGGATGTAGGAGTCGAGCCCGTGCTGGGGATCGTCGCGTGCATCCTCGATGACGACGGACTGCTTGCTGCGCAGCGTCAGGTAGGCAATGGATGTGGAAACCAGCTCCGGCGAAATGGGTTTCCGATCCAGGTTGATGTCCAGTTGCCCCTGTACCAGCCGTGCGTGCGCGGCGCCATGCAGCGCGCCATCCTCCAGCAGGCAGAGCACGGCGCGCTCCGCTCCCGCATATTGCAGGGCATTCTGGAGGATGACCGTCATGACCTGCTGCAGTGATATTTCGCCGGACAAGGCACGGACTGCCCGCAGTACCACTTCGGTTTCAAAGCCTTGCTCGTTCCACGACAGGGGATCTTCGAGTGCGGAAAACTCAGCCTGTTTTGCCATCCGCAACGCAGGGAATGCGGTCTCCAGATGCCGCACCTTGGCATCGGCACCCCAGTTCGCATAGGCGGTCCTGGCCTGCTCCAGATAGCCGCGCTGCGCGGATCGCAATCCGCACCGGCCAGCAAACTGCGCGGCCAGTTCCGTGGCGACGCCCAGCACATGCATGTCACAGGCACGCTCGGCCAGGGAGATGGCCGTTTCGTAGAGCGGGAGGCACTGCGCGTCGTCGCCCGTCAGCGATGCATATTCCGCGCAGAGCAATCGTTCGCGGGACAGGAAATTTTCGGGGTTCGCCTGCGCCCAGCGCTGCATCTGGAGAATCCGGTCTGCGGCGTGACGAGTGTGGGTGTCGCGCGCTTCGTCCGTTGCGGATTTGGCCAGCGCGATACGCAGCAGCCCACTGTAGAAGACGAAATCGGCATTCTCCAGAAACGCGGTAGACGCCCACTCGGTATCGATGGCCCGTGCCTCGGCCTGCAACCCTTCGCGCATGTTTCCCCACAGGAATGCGGCCTGCAGGCGGTAGGTCCAGAACGCGAACGCTGCAATGTCGCGGTCGAAGTTGCCGCTGATGCAGTCAGCGAGCAATTCGACGTAATCCACGGCGCCGAGGTTGGGGTCGCGTAGCCCGATATCGAGCGGCACGCCCCTGAGTTCACGGATGAGCCACGCCTGCGCCATGAACGCATCGACGACCAGCGCGAACTCGGCGTCCCGCGCCAGCCTGAGCCCGTCCTCGGCAATGCGTTGCGCGTCGGACAGTGGCCCGCCGGTAAAAATCAGGTTGGTGACAATATGCCGGCGTGAATACACCGCGAACGTCGCGTCGCCCTGACGGTCGGTCAGTACCGTCGCTTCCTCAAGGTGCCGCCGTGCCTCGGATGCCGGCCCTGTCCACGGCAGACTGAGCGCGCCGTAGCACATCTGCACGCGGCCCGCGTACAACCTGAGCCCGCGCTCGTGCGGCAGCCGCATCGCGAGTTCGCTGAAGACGGCGGTGGTTGCATAGTCTCCGTATCGTGCGCCCGCAATAAAGCTCAGACAGACGTATGCATAGCACGAGGCATCGCAATGCCCATATTCGAGACCGAAATTGATCATCCGCAGCATGAGCACTTCCACCAGATCGGGGCTGGTGAACTGCACGGCCGGAATCAGGTCCGTCATGACATCCATCGCGTTGCGGATGCGCGTGTCAACCATCAGATCCAGCTGGATGAGTTCGTCGACGCTACGGTTGCCGTAGAGCGTCAGCAGCCGTCGATACTCCAGTTCGATGTCCCGGATGGGGTTATCCCTGGGGATTTCGATACCGGTTTCTTCCGCGAGGTAGCGGAAGCCGATTTCCACGCCTTTGTCCGGTTGATCCAGTGCGACGTACATGGCCAGGCGCAGCCGGATCCATTCCGCGCGGTCCCGGGCATCGAGGCGGTGCGCCGGCATGGCGGCCAGTCGTTCCGAAGCCGCCGCGATTCGCATCGAGGCGAATTCACACTCCCCGATTCTCAATTCGATCAGCGAGAGCAGGTCTGCGTTTTCCCCGCCATGCCTGTCGGCACCGTTTCGCAACAGCTTCCCGGCGTTGACGAGATACGATATCGCCGACTCGTAAGCCGTGGCATCCCTGGCCTTGATGGCGGCCTCCAGCATGATGAGAGCAAACTGACGCCGGCGATTTTCCTCGCCAGGATGTTTTAGTGTCTCTTCACAGTAAAGCAGCCCCTTGTCCAGATGGTTGGCCACGACGAAGACGCTGACCTTGAGCGCGTCTCGTGGCCCATCGTTCCACAGGTTGCAGCCCACTTCCAGATGCTTTTCGTGCTGTTCGGATTCACTCAGCGTCTGATAAACCGCTTCCCTGAACCGGTCGTGCGCGAAGGCATATTGCTCGTCTTTCCATTCCACCAGTTGCTCTGCAACGGCTACCCGCAGTGAACGCTCCACGAGGTCTGCGGGCTGCTGCATGGCCGCCGCCAGCATCCCGATCGAAGATGGCTCTGCCAGGACCGCCAGATACTGCAACGCCAGGCGCGCGTCGTCGGACAGTAGTGCCAATCGCGTTGACAGGAGTTCCACCACGCTGGAGGTGTTCGAGCGTGCCTCGATTTCCGGCAGCGAGGCGGCCCATTCTCCATCGGCCTCGTTGAACACCATGAGGTTGTCGTCGATCAGCGACCGGACAAACTGAATGGTGTGAAGCGGATTGCCGCCCGCACCGCGAAACACCGCGCGCTCCACCACATCGATATTGCCGACCTGATACGCAAGCACAGCGCGGAGCAGTCCGCCCACTTCTGTTTCGGAAAGCGGGCCAATCGACATGCGTTGCACCCGGTTGGCCAGGATAAGCGGACGCACGTGAACGCCCTGGTTTTCGGATTGGCCGTCGCGCATGGCGGCAACGAACAGCACTCGCGCGCAGAGCGGATGCCGCATGACATGGGCAACCACCTCCAGCGTCGCTTCGTCCACCCAATGCAAGTCGTCCAGACATAGCATGAGCCGCCGGTCTTGCGCGGTGAATGCACTCAAGAGTCGGGCAACGGCTTCAAGGAACCGCCGCCTTTCGGCATGCGCCGAGACCGCCGGTGTATGCGTGTGTTCGCCCAGCAGCAAGCTGAACTCCGGGAAAATCGTCGTGATCATCGACGACTCCTCGGCAAGCGCTTCCAGAAGGATTGTCTGCAAGCCGTCGAACCGCTCCGGAGAATATCCGAGTACCGTTCTCAGCAAGGCATACAGGGCGCGGGAGAGGCTGGCATAGGGGGTGGCACCATCGCCCTGTTCGCATTTGCCTTGGGCGAACTCGCAGGATTCCGGATCGATGCCCAGTCGGAAATGATCGATCAACGCAGTTTTGCCAATACCCGCCGGACCTTCGACCAGCCACAACCTGTGTGCGTCGTCTTCGCCCTGCATTGCGCGACGAAGGCTGGCCAGTTCCACATGACGGCCAATCAGTCTGTTGGTGCGAAATGATGCCAGCGCGGATCGTGGTGCCTGCCGCAGATTCGATGATTGCGGAGCACTGGCGAATTGCCATGCCAGCAGATCGTCAACAACATCGGCCGCCCGTTGGTAACGCTCATCGGGCTCCTTTGCAAGCAGACGGCTGAGAATGCCGACCAGATGCCCACCGACATCGCGTCCGAGATTGGCGATGACGGCTTCATCGGGCGGGCGGGCGATATGGGCATGGATCTGTTCCGAGGTGGAGAGTCCGGGGAACAACACGTGGCCGGTCAGCATGTGAAAAAACACGCAGCCCAGGGAATACAGGTCGGAGCGTGCATCGAATGCGCGATTGACCCGGCCGGTGGCTTCCGGCGCCATGTAATGCAGGAATTCCCGGTCGATCTCCCATTCCGTTCCGCTGGAAAAATCCGAGAGCGCGACGTTGGGATGCTGTCCCCGGAATCCTTTCAGCCGTGCGCTGGGATCGTCGCGGTAGATCAGAATATTCGAAGGCGTCAGCCCGCCATGGATGAGGCCAGCGTCGTGTACCAGTGCCAATGCCCGTGCCACGCGTAGCGCGTTGGGCACGAAAATTTCGGGTGGCATGCCGCCGTCGATGAGCGCCATCAGCGCTTCACTGCCACCGGACAGGTCTTTTGTTTCATCCATGGAATTCTTCGGCGCGCTTATTCGAAACGAATGCCCGCGATTATTGCGGATAATCCGGAAAACACCTAGAAATGTGCTTCCGAAGGAACGCCGTCGGAAGCCACGGGGTAATCAGGTTAAACTTCCGGAGCCCTCCCGATACGCGTCCGATGCACAATCCATCCCCGTTCCAGTTCCGCGAAAAATATAACGAAGCGACGCTCGTACTGTCATCGGCGGAGCGCGCCTGGTCCGGACTCCTGGCCGAAGTCCGCGACCATAGCGGGGGCATCATCACACGCAATGCCGGATTGCCGATCAACGAACTGGTGATCGATCCGCACGGCAGTACATCGGCGGTGGTAACGCGCACCGGCTACGGCATCGTGGATCGTACGCTCGCCAAGCGAGGCACGGTGTGGCTTTGCCCGGAAGGCGTGCAGGAAGACGAGGTGTCGATTTCTACGTTGCTGCCCGGCATGCTCCATCTGTACCTCGATCCCGCCTTGTTTACGGCGGAAGCCCTGGGGGACAGCGTTGCCGGCGGCGAAGCCAATACGTTCTATTTCGATCGGGGATTCGAAGACCCGCTGATCGCGCAGATCGGACTGGTCATCCTGGCCGAACTGCGCGAGGCAACACCCGGCGGCGACTTGTTGATCGAAAGCCTGGCGGGCAGTCTGGCCGTGCGGATGCTGCACCGGCGCGCGAATGTCGCCGCATTGCGCATGCGGGGACTGGAGATGGGCGTCGATCTGGCGCAACACCGCATGCGGCGTGTCGTGGACTATATCCGGGCAAATCTGGAAGGCGATATTCGACTGGAGGATCTGGCGGGTATTGCCTGCCTGAGCCGTTTCCATTTTGTCCGTGCTTTCAAGGCGGCTACGGGTAAATCGCCTTACCGGTATGTCACCGATCTTCGCATCGAACGCGCCAAGGCGCTGCTGCGGCTGGGCCAGTTATCGCTGCTGGAAATTGCGGTGGAGCTGAATTTCTCCTCGCAGGCCACGTTCACGCGCGCCTTCCGCAAGGCAACGGGCTACACGCCCGGCCAATATCCCGGCCGGGAGTAGCGTGAGCGTTCGGCTGCCACATCGACAGCAAGATCGGCATACGGATGCGCAAGGATGGCACATCCCGCCCATTTCCATCGTGGAAGAATGTCACGCGCAGAGCGTACTGGCGCGTGGAGAAGAAAACGATGGGTATGGCAACGGAATCCTCGCTGATATTGGCGCATAGCAATAGCAGGGTGCCTTTGCGTCGCGCCGACGCACTGTCCGCGAGCTTTGGCGCGAGCTACACCGGCATCATGGCGTTCATGGCCGTGGCGACGGAAGGTAGTTTTGCCAAGGCAGGCGAACGACTCGGCATCAGCCGCTCGGCCATCAGCCGCAACGTGCAGAAGCTGGAAACCCAACTGTGTACCCGGCTGCTGATTCGCACCACGCGCAACACGCATCTGACCCACGAGGGACGCCGCTTCTTCGATAACTGCCATCAAGGCATTGCACAAATGGCGGAGGCGATGAACGAAATGCTGGAACTGCGCCAGGGGCCGCCCACCGGCCTGATCAAGATCGGGACACCGGCATGTTTTGGGCGAAAGGTATTGGCACCGTTGCTGGAAAAGTTCTCGCACGAATATCCCGATATCTCCATTCATCTGGTGCTGGACGACGGACCCATGGACCACTCGGTGGACGATATCGATGTGGGCTTCCGCAGCGGACGCATCGAGGATTCCAGCATCATCGCCAGACGGCTCGGGCCGATGCGCAGGGCAGTCTGCGCGGCACCATCCTACGTAGACAGGCATGGTTTGCCACGGACGCTGGAGGAACTGGCCCGGCATCAGTGCATCAGCCATCGCGTGAACAATGGCCGTCCCGCCGAATGGGAATTCCAGATCGATGGCCGCATCCGCAAACATGCACCGAAATCCCGATTCACCGTCAACAACTCGGATATGGTGCTGCACACGGTGCTGCAGGGATGGGGCGTTGCCCAACTCGCCGATTTCCAGATTGCCGACCATCTTGCGGCCAACGAACTGGTGGTGACGCTGGCTGACGGACTACCCAACGACCTCGGTCATTACATCTGCTACCAGAGCCGCCGCCATCTTCCAGTTCGCACGCGGGTCTTCGTCGACTTCATGGTCGCGGAGTTTCCGCGATTCTCGTTTGGTGGGGTGGGGCTGGATGCTTGAGAGAACGAAGCAATAAAAAAGGCCGCTCAATAACGAGCGGCCCCAGTTCTACCAATTCCCTACTATGCCCGACGACGCATCCGCGCCGTCGTCCGTCCCGATTACTTGTTCGGCGTAGCGGCCGGACCTGCCGGCAGGGCTTCGATGCCATCGCGCTTTACGTACGTGGCCGAGGTCACGTAGCTGACGGTCGTGAATGTCTCCACACCGTTGGCACCCTGGCGTTCGCCGGGCGTGGCGTCGGTGTGGCCGACTTCCGCTACGTAGACGCCTTTCCACGGCATGTCGAAGGTGACCAGGCCCTGTTCGTCGGCGTGCGCTTCCTTGGCCCAGCCGGATTGCGTCACCAGTGCCACCTTGGCCTTGTGCAGCGGCTTGCCCTGGTAGAACACCTTGAACTGGCCGGGCTGGCCGGCGGGCACGATGTCGAGCGCCAGTTTCGGCTGTTGCGGCGCGAAGTCCGAGATCCAGCGCGCGGCGGGGTAGTAGCGGCTGGTGACGTCCTGGTCGCCGCGCTTGAAGGTGCGCAGCGGGTAGCGAGCGTCTTCGGCCAACAGTACATCGCGTTGACCGGCCGTGAACGGCAGCGTGAAGCCCGTGGGGGTCTTCACGCCATTGCCCGTCTTCTCGCCACTGGAGGCGATCAGCGTGGCCGTGGGCGCACCGAACTTGTCGAGCAGGCCCGGCGACACTTCGCGCAGGTTCTCGCCAAACTCGCCGAAGCGGAGCACGGCGCCCTGGCCGGCAGGCTGTTCGATCCAGACCTGGTGGGCTTGCGCAGCGGAGGCCAGGCAGAGCAGGGCGCCGGTGAGCGCGGCGAACTTGACGGAAGTTTTCATGACGGTCTCAGGTTGAGTGGAATCAGAAGTCGAACTGCGCGGACAGCAGCACCGTGCGCGGTGCCGCAACGGTAGCGTACGTTCCGCTCACGAGCCAGTAGTTCGAGTTGAAAAGATTCTCGATATTCGCACGGAATACGACCGATTTCCCCATAACCTTGGTGCGATAACGGGCACCGATGTCGTAGCGCGTCCAGCTCGGCATGCTCAGCGTGTTCGCGGCATTGAAGAACAGTGACGACGTATGGATGATCCGGCCGTTCAGGCTCAGGCCCGGCACCCACGGCATATCCCAGTCCGCGCCCAGGTTGAACGTATAGTCGGGCACGCCGTTGGCATCCTTGCCATCGTTCACGCCACCGGCCGTCTTCTTGAGCTTGGCGTCGTAGAACGTGGCGCTGGCCATCAGGCGCAGGCCGCGCACGGCTTCGCCATAAGCGGACAGTTCCACGCCGCGATTGCGCTGCTCGCCGTCGAAGCTGTAGTAGTTGTTCAGCGGATTCGTCACGGCGCTCGGGCGGTCGATCTGGAACACCGACACCGTGGTGGTCATCTTGCCCCAGTCGGCCTTGACGCCGGCCTCGTACTGGTTCGATTTGTACGGCGGGAACACTTGGCCGGCATTGGACGCCGTGACCGGCGCCACGCCGCCGCGCGACAGGCCCGACGTGAAGTTGCCGTACACCGACACGTTCTGCAACGGCTTGACGACGATGCCGGCAACCGGCGACACGGCGCTCTGGTCGTAGCTGGCCGTCTGCGCGCCCGTGGTGGTGCTGTAGTTGTCCAGCACCACGCGCTGGTGGCGGAAGCCGCCGGTCAGCAGCAGGCGATCGTCGAGCATCGACAGCGTATCGGTCAGGGTGAAGCTGGTCAGCGCCGTCTCCGATGCCTTGGTCGCGTCGATACGCGTGCCGACGACCGGCGGCAGTGGCACCGGATTGTAGATGCTGGACGTGATGGCGCCGGTGGATGACGGCACGTAGGCGTTGCCCAGTTCCTGATCCAGGCGCGCGAAGCTGGCCGTCACAAGGTGGCGAACACCGAACGTGTTGAATTTCGCACGGGCGCCCACGTCCACGGTCGACGTCTTGCTGTACGAGTCGTAGTACGAATTGGTCGCGTTGAACACGCCCTGCGCATTGGCCGGGCCAGACGGGAACGTCTGGTAGGCGGTGCCGTCGCGATAGCCGCCAGCGGCGTAGACCGTCAGGTTGTCCGAAATGTCGTACTCGAGGCGCGACATCACGGCGGTGTCATGCAGCCAGAGTTCGGTGCCGGGATAGAAGTTGCGGTGCGCGGAAGGTGCCTTGGGCAGCGAGGTCACGCTGGGCAGGAAGCCGATCTGCGAGCGGAAATTGTCGGTGCCTTCGTGCTGGGTGTACGTGTCCAGCGTCCAGCGCAGCTTCTTGCCGCGATAGTCGAGCGCCAGCGCGCCCACGCCCAGCTTCTGGCGGCCATCGTCGAGGGTGGTATCGCCGCCCTTGAACACGCCATTCACGCGCACGCCCCATTCCTTGTTCTCGCCAAAGCGGCGGCCTACGTCGGCCTGCACGCCGAACAGGGACTTGCTTTCGTAGGTGGTGGTCAGTCGCGTCAGTGGTTCGTCCTCGGCGCGCTTGGTGACCACGTTGATTGCGCCGCCGATGCTGCCGCTCGGGCCGATGCCGTACATCAGCGTGCCCGGTCCCTTGAGCACTTCCACGCGCTCCATGATCGCGGCGGGCATGCGGCTCGACGATGCCATGCCGTACAGGCCGTTGAGGCCCACGTCGCCACTGGCCACCGTATAGCCACGGATCTGGAAATCCTCGCCAAAGCCGCCGCGCGAGGTCAGCACCCGTACCGATGAATCGTTGATGACTACATCGGCCAGCGTCTTGGCCTGCGTGTTGTCGAGGAACTCGGCCGTGTAGTTGGTGGTGCTGAACGGCTGGTCCAGCACATTGGCCGAACCCAGCACACCCAGGCCGCCGCCGCGCGCCACCTGACCACCGGCGTAGGCGGGCGGCAGGCCGTCGGCTGCGGCAACGACGGTCACTGCCGGCAGCATGGTGCCGTCCGCAGACCCGCTGCTGACCGGGCCATTGATCAGATAGCTGCCATTCGATTGCTGGGATAACTCCAGGCCGGTGCCGGCCAGCAGCGTATCGAGTCCGCTGCGCGGCGTGTAGGTGCCGCTCAGGCCGGCGCTCTGCTTGCCGGTGGTGATTTCGGGCTTGAAGGACAGCATGATGCCGGCATCGCGGCCAAAGCGGCTCAGCGTGTCTTCGAGCGTACCGGCGGGAATGCTGTAGTTACGCGCTGCCTGGGCATGCGCGGCCAGCGGCATCGCCACCATTGGAGCGCCAACCATGGCGCCCAGCGCAATGCGGCCCACCAGGGAGGTCAGCAGTTTGCGACGAAAAACAGGAATTGACTCACGCTTGCGCGCCTGGACCGGACCCATGGACAGACCTTTTGAATGGAAGGGATAGAAGTGCTTACCCTCCATGACCCGCGAGATCTGAAAACGGATCAGCTTTCCCGGAATTATTTTTGCAGTATCGGATTGTCAGCTTCGGCGTCCCGGCATCAGGCGGATTTCGTCCTGGCCCCAGAGCCGGGTCACGGTTTCCTTCTGCAGGAAAAACGTGGAACTCAGCGTCTGCAATACCTTGTCGAGGTTGTCCAGCGGGAACGAGCCGGATACGCGTACGCCCGCAATGGACGGGTCGCACGACAGGTTCGCGCGGCTGTAGCGCCGCAGCTCGGCAATGAAATCGTCCAGTCGCATGCTGCGGGCCACGATGAACCCTTCGGCCCAGGCGATGCGCGCGGTATCGGCCGGCCCAGCCTGCTCCACGGCTTCGCGGTTGAAGACCGAGCACAGGCCGGCCTGCATGACATGCGGATGCGCGGTGTTATCGCGCGGGCGAATTTCCACGGCGCCCTGGAAGACGCAGACCTCGGTGTCGTTCTCGCGCTGGCGCACCGAGTAGCGTGTGCCGAGCGCGCGGGCCGTGCCCTGCGCGGTTTCGATGAGGAACGGGCGCGGCGTCGGGAGCGGGTCCTTGGCCGTGGTGACGAGGATTTCCCCGGACACGAGCCGTACGCGGCGTTCGACGTCAGTGAAAGCAAGATCGACCGCGGTATCGGTATTCAGCATCAACTGCGTACCGTCGGTCAGCATCACGGTGCGCCGCTCGCCTACGCCGGTGCGATAGTCGGCGGACCATTGGCGCCACGGCGTGTATTCGCGCGCCGCGGCCGTCAACCCCGTGGCGAAGGCCAGCGTGGCGAGTGTCTTCAATGCATGCCGGCGTGCCGTGCGACGCTGGGCTTCCGAACGCGGTGACGGCACGCTCGGCGCGGTCGGCCCGTGCGTCAGCGCACTGCGGGCGATATCCGCTGTGCCGGGCGATGCCAGGGGCTGCAGCCGGCTACGGACGGATTCGATACGCTGCCAGGCCCGCTCATGGTCAGGATGTTCGGCACGCCAGCGACGCCATGCGTCGGTGACGTGCGATGCGCCATCCGCATCCTGCAACGCCACCACCCATTCGACCGCACGCTCGGCCACGCTTGCGGGAATCGTGGCCGCATCGGCCGTGGCGCGATACCAGGAAGATGTAGGCATGGCGTGTCAGCCTACGAAGGACAGGTCGGCGAAGTAGCACTGCTGCAGTCCCTTGACCACATAGCGCTTGACCGTGGGAATCGAAATGCCAAGGGTCTCCGCTACCTGCGCGTGCGTTTGTCCGTCGAGTTGCGTCAGCAGGAAGGCCTCTCGCACGGCAGGCGCCAGACCGTCGAGCAACTGGTCCAGTTCGAACAGCGTTTCCAGCAGGATCGCGCGATCTTCCGGAGAGAGTTCGACTTGATAGGGCGCCTGCGCCAGTGCATCGAGGTAAGCCCGTTCGAGTTGCTCGCGCCGCCATTGATTCGACATCAGGTTCCTGGCCACGGTGGTCAGGTAGGCGCGCGGTTCGTCGAGCTGGGCTGGCACCCGCTCGCTATTGAGCAGGCGCACGAACGTGTCCTGTGCGAGATCCGCAGCTTGATCGGCGCTGCCCACGCGGCGGTGCAGCCAACCCTTGAGCCATGCGTGGTGGTCGCAATACAGGGATTCGATCGTGGAAGGCAAGGAAGGCAGCGTAGCGCCCGGCGTACTCATGGTCTGACCCGTCATCGGTTACTACATGCTGTCCCGTGAGCGGATGCCCGGCTAGCCTTGCAGTGACACGCAATACAAATGCGAATGGTTATTAATAACAGGGCAGGTGCCGACTGTCAATTTCTCGAAATCCGACTAAAGGCAGGACGTTGTAGCCGGAACACAGTTTTTCCTTCGTTTTCAATGTGATCCATTGCGCATTCCATGATGAGTATCGAATAGTTATCTTCCTTAATTCGTGGTTTTCCCGTATCTCCATTTTGATTCTGACAAACTTGTAATCAAATTAATCTAGAGAAAACCCTGAAGGGGGTTATTTTCGACAAAACTTCCGCTATAAATACGGCACGTGTTGCGAACTGGTGTCACGCTCCACGCCTCTGCCCGCTTGTGCTAGCCTGCGGGCTTTTTTTTGTCCTGGATTTGTGAATTCATAATCCATTATTTCAAAATGGAATCGAAGTGCTGTCATTGATTCATCTTCCGAATCAATCCTAATGGGGTGGATGGTGAAAACCCTGCTGTGCATTTATCTTGACTCTTCTGGTATATCACATACCTTATATCCATCCCGGCGCAGCATTACGCGAACATTACGGGACGTGACACGTTGAAGATTACAAATCTGTCATTCATTCAGCGGATTTAATAATAGGAGGATTTTCAGATGGATTCAGAATAAGACAAGTTCCCCCCGTTTGACGGCAGGTCCCATGCCTGCTTGTTCCTGGCCAGGTCGTCCGCATGCCATCATGGCTGCGGCGCATGGATATCACGTGAAGTCAGAATCCACAAAACATAATAAGAAAGACACAGGAGACACGAGAATGCTTGCGACCATTTTCAGGAGTGGATGCCGGTTACCAATGCGTCGACGCACACCCCACCAAAATCCCCATCAATCGAACAAAGGGAGCGTGCAATGACGTACGCATCGACGGGGGCTGCGAGCCCCAAGCCGCAAATTTCCGAGAGCACCCGCTGGAAACAGCTGCTGGTTGGCGTGATCTGCATGATCGCCACGGCGAATATCCAGTACGCGTGGACGCTCTTCGTACCGGAAATCCAGGACGAATTTGGATGGTCGCGAGCCAATATCCAGATTGCCTTTACCATTTTCGTGCTGGTGCAAACCTGGCTGGCGCCTATCGAGGGCTACTTCATCGATAAATTCGGGCCACGGCTGATGGTGGCGTTCGGCGCGTTGTTCATCGGTGCCGCCTGGGTCATCAATTCGCAGGCGACGACGCTGATGGGCTTCTACTTCGGCGCAGTTGTCGGCGGGCTGGGCGTAGGGTCGATTTATGCCACCTGTATCAACAATGCGATCAAGTGGTTCCCGGACCGGCGCGGCCTGGCAGTGGGCCTGACGGCTGGCGGCTACGGCGCGGGTTCGGCGGCCACCATCCTGCCGATCGCGGCGATGATCGAGTCGCAAGGCTTCCAGCACACGTTCCTGTTCTTCGGCCTGCTGCAAGGTTCGCTGGCATTCGTGGCAGCCTGGTTCCTGCGCGCACCGCAGAACGTGGAGGTCAAGCTGTCGACCAAGATCTATCAGTCGACGCGCGACTTCACGCTCAAGGAAGCGCTTTGCACCCGCCTGTTCTGGCTGATGCTGGTGATGTTCGTGCTGGTGGTGACCGGCGGCATGATGGCCGTGGCACAGCTGGGCGTGATCGCCAAGGACCTCGGCGTCAAGGACTTCAAGGTTGACCTGCACTTCTTCGTGATGGCTGCGCTGCCGCTGGCGCTGATGCTCGACCGCGTCATGAACGGCATCTCGCGACCGCTGTTCGGCTGGATCTCGGACCACATCGGCCGCGAGAAGACCATGGTGATCGCGTTCTCGCTGGAAGGGATCGGGATTATCGCGCTCGGCTACTTCGGCAGTAACCCCTACGCGTTCCTGCTGCTGTCCGGGCTGGTGTTCCTGGCATGGGGCGAGGTCTACTCGCTGTTCTCCGCACTGGCCGGCGATGCGTTTGGTACCAAGCACATCGGCAAGATCTACGGCGTGCTGTACACGGCAAAGGGGATTGGCGCGCTGTTCGTACCGATCGGCAACCTGATCATGGAAGCGACCGGCACGTGGTCCACGGTGCTCTACACGGTGGCCACCATGGACCTGATTGCGGCCTTCCTGGCATTCACGGTGCTCAGGCCAGTGTTTGCCGGACACGTGGCGGCGTCCAAACGGCAGTTCGTGGAAGAGCAGGGCGGGCGAACGCAGGTGCCGGCTTAACCTCGAATCCGCTTGAAGCAGGCTCCCCTCTCCCGCTACGCGGGAGAGGGGAAGGGGGAGAGGGTTGGCGGTTCAAACAGCCGCTGTCACATCTTGAGCGGCTTGCCCTCTCCCCCGCCCCTCTCCCGCTCCGGGGGAGAGGGGAAGGGGGAGAGGGTTGGCGGTTCAAACCGCCGCTGTCACATCTTGAGCGGCTTGCCCTCTCCCCCGCCCCTCTCCCGCTTGCGGGAGAGGGGAGCAAACCGGCTGGGAGACAACAGATTTCCCTACCACCAGCCTTCGATATCGCCCCAGCGCCCACAGCGGAAAATACGCTGTATAACCGTGATACTTCAAATGGAAGATTCGCGGGAAACCCGGCGCATTATGGAAGGGGTGCATCCAGAACCCGTCGGCCTGCTGCGTGCGAATCAGATATTCGACGCCACGGCGTACCGAATCCGATTTTTGCTCGCCCAGCGCCAGTTGCCCCAGTAATCCCCACGCGGTCTGGTCGGCCATGCTGCCGAAGACATGCGTGCCGGCGAGCGCGGGATCGATATAGCTGTCGTTGGTTTCGCCCCAGCCGCCATCATGGTGCTGCTTGGCGCGCAGCCACTCCACGGCGCGGCGCACCATCGGTTGCTGGCGGTCCACGCCGGACAGCGCCAGGCCGGCCAGCACGCTCCACGTCCCATAGATATAGTTGGTACCCCAGCGGCCCCACCAGCTGCCGTCGCGTTGTTGCGTCTGGCGCAGATAGTCGATGCAGCGTTCGCGCACCGATCTGTCCTGCGGACGGTTGGTGACGCCCAGCGCCAGCAGCACGCGACCCGAGACATCCTCGGTCGGCGGATCGAGCAGCGCGCCATGATCGGCAAACGGAATCGCATTGAGATAGCTGCGGTCGCAATTGGCGTCGAACGCGCCGAAGCCGCCGTTTTTCGACTGCAACCCAATCGACCAATCCATCGCGCGGTCCACGTGCGGCTTGAAGCGGGCTTCCTGATTCGTGCGCCGTGCGTGGGCGTGGATCATGGCGAGCACTACGGCAGTGTCGTCCACGTCGGGGTAGTACGGATTGGCGTACTGGAATGCCCAGCCACCCGGCCTGGTGCCCGGCGTGGCGTTCTGGTCCCAGTCGCCGGACTGGTCGAGCACCTGACGTTCCGTGAGCCAGTCGTAGGCCCGGGTAATGGCCGCGGCACTTCGCTCGCTGGCGGGTGCCTGTTCCAGCGCCATCAGGCTCCATGCCGTATCCCACACGGGCGAGAGGCAAGGCTGGCAGTAGGCGCTGCCATCGTCGCGATGCACGATCAGCTTCTTCAAGGCGTCACGGCAATCGCGGCGCATCGGATGGTCTTCGGGATAGTCCATCAGCACCATCATCTCGTAGCTGTAGACCATCGGCGGGAAGATGCCGCCGAAGCCGTCCTCGCCGTTCATCCGCTCCTCGCTCCACTTCACCGCGCGGGCGATGGCGCGGCGGCGCACGACGCGCGGGATCAGCGGTTCGAGGGGGCGCACCACGCGGTCGAGCTTCAGGAACGCGCCCTGCAGCCCGCGCTTGCGCGGGAAATACTCGCGCTCCAGCTCAGGGGGTGTGACGAACAGTTCCTGGATATGGATGCCGAGGGGATTGCGAGCCTGTGCGCGCATGGCGCAGAGCACCAGCAGCGGCACCATCGTCGTGCGGGCCCAGTAAGCCACCTTGTCCAGATGGATCGGTGCCCAGCGCGGAAACAGCATGAACTCCACAGGCATGAACGGCGTGGCGCGCCAGGGCACCTCACCGAACGTGGCCAGCAGGATCCGCGTGAAGACGTTCGATTTCGCCGCGCCGCCGCGTGCCAGGATGACTTCGCGGGCGCGCACCATGTGCGGAGCGTCGGGCGAATCGCCAGCCGCCTTCAGCGCAAAGTACGCCTTGACGCTGCATGAGATGTCCACGTCGCCGCCGAGGTAGAGATCCCAGGCGCCATGGCCTTCCAGGCGCTGCGTGGCGCGCAGGTAGCGGGCCATGCGCGCCTGCAGATCGGTGTCGATCTCGTCGACGAAATGCATCATCAGGACGTATTCGGCCGTGATGGTGGCATCGGATTCGAGTTCGAAACACCAGTGGCCGTCGGGGTGTTGCTGCGCCAGCAGCGCATCGCGCGCGCGGACGAGGGCGGCGTCAAGATCGGCCGCCGGAATGGCTTGTGAGGTCATGCTTGCTCTGGACGTGCGCCTGCGGGTCGGCATCGCCATTGCATCTTCAACTGCGGCTGCTCGGGACGTCGCTGGCCTTCACTCATGGCGGCGCACGATACCATCCAGACCAATTGTTTGCAACGCGTGTGGCGGAACAGACTGTTCTTGAAGTTATGCGCGGGGCACTCCCAGTCCGGCAATCACATCCGCGAGCCGTGCGATGCCGGCCTCGGAGAGATCGTTGGCAGGCACCGTCACTCGCTCGCCCCACGCGTGGAAATGCGTGCGCTGGGAGCGCACATACGACGGGTCATAGTGTTTGAGCGCCAGTTCGGTGAATAGCGCGGGCAGGTTGTGCGCATGCGCCAGCGCCTGCCACTCGGCAATGGTCTTGCGCCCATGCAGCGGCGCCAGGCGCTCCACCTGTGCGGCGAGCCAGTCGGGCCGGTCGCCGAGGTAGGCGTAGTCCTGCAGCAGGTAATCGAGCCGTGCCGGCCATGCCGCCTGGATTTCGATGCAAGGACTGGCGCGCATCCGGCTCACAAGCGGCACAGGCAGGTTCAGTTGCCCGATCCGCGCGCCTTCGCCTTCCACATAGACCGCACGCGTGAAGTCGATCTGTTCGATCACGTTGCCCAGCGCCGTCTCGAAACCGGTCTGCGAAGGTTGCGCGATATCGGGCAGGGCGCCCAGCAGCGATCCCTTGTGCCGCGCCATGCCTTCGAGGTCGAGCACCTGCTCGCCGCGTGCGGCCAGGGCGTGCAGCAGCCGGGTCTTGGCGCTGCCCGTGGCGCCGCAGATCACTACCAGCGGCAGAAGCGGCGCCTGGGCATCGATCATGCCGATCACATGGCGTCGCCAGGACTTGTAACCACCCGCCATTTGCTGGGCATCCCATCCGACCATGCGCAACCACGTGGTCATCGATCCGCTGCGCAGCCCGCCACGCCAGCAATAGATCAGTGGTTTCCAGTTGGCGGGACGATCCGCAAAGGCGCCGCGCAAATGCCGCGCGAGGTTGGCCGCCACCATCGCACCGCCCACGCGTCGGGCCTCGAACGGGCCTGCCTGCTTGTAGAGCGTGCCGACGATGTGGCGTTCCTCGCTATCGAGCACGGGGCAGTTGATGGCACCCGGAATATGGTCGATCTCGAACTCGGCGGGCGTCCGTGCATCAACGATCGTGTCAAAGGCGTGGCGATCTTCCACGCGTGCAAACGGCTTCATGCAGTAACGGTCAGTCCCGGTTCGCCAGCTTCCATGCGGCCCACCACGGCAGCCTGCGCAAAGCCTTCCTTTTGGAAGATCGCCAGCACCTGCTCCACGGCATGTGGTGCGCAACTGACCAGCAGCCCGCCGCTGGTCTGCGGATCGGTAACGATGGCCTGCGCGATATCGGGCAGGCCGGTTTCTATGGTGGCATCCGCGCCGTAGCCTTCCCAATTGCGGCGTGACGCACCGGTGATATGGCCCTGTGCGGCCAGTGTGGCAATGCCGTCGAGCAGTGGCAGGCGAGACCATTCGAGCACGGCGCGCAGCCCGGCGCCGCGCGCCAGTTCCAGCGTATGGCCGGCCACGCCAAAGCCGGTGACATCGGTCAGCGCGTGCACGCCGTCGAGTTCGGCCAGCGCAATGCCTGGCGTATTGAGCCGCGTGGTGGTGTCGATCAATTGCGCGTAACCGGCATCGCCAAGCGCGCCCTTCTTGAGCGCGGCGGACATGACGCCCACACCAAGCGGCTTGCCGAGCACGAGAACGTCGCCAGCGCGTGCATCGCGGTTACGACGGATGCGCGACGGATGCGCGAGGCCCATCACCACCAGCCCGTAGATCGGTTCGACGGAATCGATCGTATGGCCACCCGCAATCGGGATGCCTGCGGCGCGGCACACGGCCTGGCCGCCTTCGAGCACGCGGCCGATCACGTCGATGGGCAACTGGTTCACGGGCATGGCCACGAGCGCCAGCGCCATGATCGGACGTCCGCCCATGGCATAGACATCGCTGATGGCATTGGTGGCGGCAATGCGGCCGAAGTCAAACGGATCGTCGACGATCGGCATGAAGAAATCGGTCGTCGCGATCAGGGCCTGCTCGTCGTTGAGCTGGTAGACCGCCGCATCGTCGGACGTCTCGATACCGACCAGCAGTTCCTTCGGTATCGGCATGCCAGTGCTGCCACGCAGGATCTCCGACAACACACCGGGCGCGATCTTGCAGCCGCAGCCGCCACCATGGGAAAAACTGGTGAGTCGCACGGGCGATGCCGCATCTGCGTTCGGAGTCAGGTTGCTCATGATCTTGGGAGGCCCGGTCGGGCTGTCAGCGAATAGGCGCCTACTTTACCTCGTTCGCCGCTGACTCTGCTTCCAACGGCACAAAGCGCACGCGTTCGTCCGCCAGCTTGCCGTGAAACATCTCGGCAGGACGCACCCAGCCGCCCGTCTCGTGCGGCCAGAGGTGAACGTAGACCGTCAGCACGTCGCCGGTCTCGCTGTGCTTCGATTCGAAGAGCCGCCGGTAGAGACCGCCCTTGTAGTGGCGGTGCGTGGCGAGTTGCAGGGCTTCGGCTTCGGAGGTGACCTTGTATTGCGGGTCGGTTTGCTGGGTGAAGGTGGAGACGAGGTCGAAAGCGTCGCGGAGGGTGGTGAGGGTGGGGTTTTGCATGGGGTGTCCTTGGCGGAATGCGAAGGACGGGATTCTACTGCCGGTTTGCTCCCCTCTCCCGCGAGCGGGAGAGGGGCGGGGGAGAGGGCAAGCGGTGCAAATTGCGATGAGGTCGGCAAGCAGAGCCTCGGGGGGGGGGGCCCCCCCCCCCGAGGCTCTGCTTGCCGACCTCATCGCAATTTGCACCGCGGGGGCGCAGCCCCCCCCCCCCCCCCCCCGCCGGCGGGGGGGGGGGGGGGGGGGCTGCGCCCCCGCGGTGCAAATTGCGATGAGGTCGGCAAGCAGAGCCTCTTGCCCTCTCCCCCAACCCCTCTCCCGCAGTGCGGGAGAGGGGAGACAACTACCCCGCAATCACCCGTCTCGCAAACCTCTCCAGATAGTCCATCAACTGATCCGCCCCTTTGGCCGCGTCAGCTTCATTTCCGGTAGCAATCGCCTGCGCCATCGCCTGATGGGCCTGCGCGCCTTCGGCGATTTCGCCTTCGTGCTGGTAGGCGTACCAGAAGCGGCGGCATTGCACGATCAGCGGGACCACGGCCTTCACGGCGGAGCGGTTGCGGCAGGCCGCGTGGTTGACGTGATCGAGCGCCTGGTCGGCGGCCATGTATTCGTCGAGGTTGCCGCGCTGGGCGGCCTTGACCATTTTCTGGGCGCTGGCGAGCAGCGCCTTGCGTTGCACGTCTGTGGCGCGGCGTGCCGCGTGGGTGGCGATCAGTCGTTCCAGCACACGGCGGGTGGCGATGACGTCAAGGTGGTCCATGACGTCGATGGTCGAGACCATCAGGCCACGGCGGGGTTGCTGCACCACCAGTCCGATCGACACCATGCGCATCAGCGCCTCGCGCACCGGCGTGCGGCCAAGGTCGGTCAGTTCGGCCAGTTCGGCTTCCACCACGGGGCTGCCGGGGGCGATCTCCAGCTTCGAAATCAGCGTTTCGATGCGGTCGTAGGCAACGTCTGCGGCGCGGCGCTTGCCGTTGTCGACGGCGGGCGCGCCTGAAGTGGTGGTTTTTGGCGTAGGCATCTCGTGCAGGAAAGCCGCGTGGCGCACGCGAGCGGGCGTGCGCACCGCCTTCCGGGGCGGTGCGCCATTATGCCGTACGCGTGGCGCCCGACGCGGAGGCTCAGAGCGTGGCGCCGATCTTGCGCAGTTCGGGGATCGCAGGGGCCTTGGCCACCCACAACGCATCGAACTTCTGGATGGCAGGCTGCGGGTCGTAGTTCGACGCGCTCTTGAAGGTCACCGACGACTGCTTGAGCTTCTCGATCAGGCCCGCCTCTGTGGTCACGATATCGTTGATCTGGTTGTTCAGCGCCTGCGTGACCAGGCCGCGCACCAGATCCTTGTCCTTGGCGTCGAGGCTGGCCCAGATGCGGCCCGAGACCAGCGGTGCAAAGGGCATGAACAGTGCGTTCATCGGCAGCAGCGACTTCGAGATCTTGTCGTAGCGCTGGTTCCAGGACAGCTCGATATCGGCCTCCAGCCCGTCTACCTGCCCGTTGGTCATCGCGTCGAACACGGCGGGCGTGGGGATCGGCGTGGGCGCGGCGCCCAGCATCGAGTAGAAATCGCGATAGACCGGCGTCGGGTTGATCCGCAGCTTCATGCCCTTGAGATCGTCCGGCGAGTTGATGTCCTTGGTGGCGAACACCACGCGCATGCCCGTGATGCCCCATCCCAGGCCGATGGTGCCCGTTTCACGCGGCAGGGCGTCGAGCAGTTTCAACGCAGCGGGCGTGCGTACCAGCTTGGCGACGCTGCCGGTGGAGCGCACCAGATACGGCGCGTTGATGGCGGCCACGCTGGAGACACGCGAGCCCAGTTCGGCAGCCTGAATCCATCCCATGTCCAGTGCGCCGGATTGCAGTTGCTGCATCATCGCGGATTCGTTGCCGAGCTGGCCCGAGTGAAACACCGTGACGCTGAGGCGGCCATTGGTTTCCTTCTTGAGCGATTCGCCAAACGCCACGGCAGCACGATTCCACGAGTGACCCGCTGGTGTGATCAGACCCAGGCGGAATTCTTTCTGCGTGGCGGCGCGCGTGGTGGAGGTGATCACCAGCGGCGCCGCGGCGGTGGCAACGGCGGCGGTCTGGATAAAGCGACGACGGGTAAAGAGGGCGGTCATGGCAGGCTCCTGGCTTTCGTATCAACGGGTTCGATGGGGAAGCGGACTCAGTTCAGCAGTCCGATGGAAAGGCTGGGGAACAGCGAAAGCAGTACCAGGCCGACGCACGAGATCAGGAAGAACGGCAACGTGATCATGAACATCTTGCCGGGCTTGGCGCCGGTGACTGCCGAGGCGACGAAGAAACTGAGTCCCACGGGCGGCGACATCAGCCCGAGCACAAGGTTGATAACGATCACCACCCCGAAATGTCGCGGATCGATGTGATAGACCTCGGTGGCCACCGGCAGCAGGATGGGCACCGTCATGATCAGGCCCGGGATGCCGTCGATTACCGTGCCGATGATCAGCAGAATGACGTTGGCCAGCAGCAGGAACTGGATGGGGTTGTGCGCCACCGTCTGGATCCACGTTGCCACCATCTGCGGAATCTTTCCGTAGATCAGCAGCCACGAGAATACGGCAGCAGCGGCCACCAGGAACAGCACGATGGCGGAGTAGATCGCCGAGCGCAGCAGGATGGCCGGCATCGTGCGGAGATCGAATTCCTTGGTCACGTAGCGGCCCACGAGTGCTGCGGCCACTGCACCCACGGCAGCGGCTTCGGTGGGATTGGCCACGCCGCCGAGAATCGAGCCGACGATCACGATCGGAATCAGCAGCGTGGGGCTGGCCGTCAGCACCGTCATCGCGCGCTCGCGCAAGGTCTTGCGGGCGCTGCGCGGGTAGTTGTAGAAGAACCCCATGATCGCGATGATCACGAAGAACAGCAGCGTGAGCAGCACGCCGGGCAGGATGCCCGCGATCAGCATGTCGCCGACGGCTACCTGCGCCAGCACGCTGTAGACCACGAACATCACCGAGGGCGGAATGATGGGCCCCAGCATGCCGCCGTAGACGGTGAGGCCGGCTGCAAACGTTTTGTCGTAGCCCTGTTTTTCCATCTCGGGCACCATGACCTGCGCCATGATCGCCACCTGTGCCGTGGCCGAGCCGATGATCGATGACACCAGCATGTTGGCCAGGATGTTCACGTAGGCCAGCCCGCCCTTGACCGAGCCGACGAACGCCATCGACAGATCGACAAGCCGGCGCGTGATGCCGCCACTGTTCATGATCTCCCCGATCAGGATGAACAACGGGATGGCGATCAGGCCGTAGCTGTCAACGCCCGCAAACATCTGCGTGGGGAACGATTGCAACAGCACGGTATCGCCCGTGGCGAAGATGAACGCGAGTCCGGACAGGCACAGGCAGATGCCGATGGGCACGCCGGCCAGCAGCACGGCGCAGAAGAATAGGGTGGTCACCATGTCAGTTCACCGATTCGGAGTTGCCTACCTGGAATTCGGGGAACGTGCGGCGCGGCGCCAGCTCCAGGTCTTCCAGCAGATTGGCCAGTGCATGCAGGCTGATGGTGATGGCGCACAGCGGCATGATCAGTTGCAGCACCCACATCGGCCATTCCAGCGTCTGCGTGTGTTCGGTGTAGAGGAAGTTGAACGTCTCGGCGGCGAATTCCTTCGCGTCGAAGTGGTAGCTGACGATGCCGACTGGGTCCATCCAGAGCCAGCACATCCACACCAGCGCGAGGCCGAACACGAGCACGCCGCCCGTGGACACCACCTTGGCAACCTTGGCCGCTTTCGGGCCGAAGTGATCGGTCAGCAGACCCACCGCAAAGTCCAGCCGCAGTCGCGTCATGACCGATGCGCCCACGAACGTGAGCCACACCACGGCATAGACCGACGCCTCGTCCACCCAGTACAGCGGCAGTCCCGCATAGCGTGTCACCACGTTGAGCAGAATCAGCACCACGAGCAGCGTCATGAGGCCGCCGAGCAGATAGCGCTCGGTGGCGAGCACCGCGTCGGACAGCGCAAGCACCCAGCGTACGGGTCGGGCCACGGGCGCGCTGACGGGGGCATCGACGTCCGCTGTGAGGGAGGGGTCGGGCATTGCGGAAGGCTCCATGTCGAGGGGTCCTGCGTTCCGCCGTCGCCGCGCGCTGGTGCATGATGCGCAGCCGCGGGGCGCGGGCGGATATTTCAAATATATTTGCAGCGGATGCAGCAAGTTGGATGCCAGTGGCTGGCATCCACTACCGGACAGGAGGAAGCCTCAGGCCACCGACTGGTACTGCGTGGGACGCGTTTCCAGCGCCTGGCGCACCACGCGCTCGACAAAGGCCCGTTCTTCTCCGATCAGCGGCAGGCGGGGGCGGCGCATATGCTCGGAGCCGACGCCGACGAGCACGTCGATCAGCTTCAGGTTTTGCACGAGCTTGTTGGAAACGTCGAGGTGGAGCATTGGCGTCATCCACTGGTAGAGCTTGAGCGCCTCCGCAAACTTGCCGGCCTTCATCAGATCGAAGAGCGCCACGGTCTCGCGCGGGAACGCGCAGCCCACGCCGGCCAGCAGGCCGTCGCAACCGAGTGCGAGCCCTTCGTAGGCCAGGTCGTCCACGCCCATGAAGATCTGGTAGCGGTCACCCACGGTATTGCGCAGGTCCGTCACGCGGCGGATGTCGCCGGTGCTTTCCTTCACGGCGGCGATCCACTTGCAATCGGCCAGCTCGGCCATGTGCTCGGGCTTCAGGTCCACGCGGTAGGCAACCGGGTTGTTGTAGACCATCACCGACTTCTGCGCGGCCTCGGCCATGGTGCGCACGTTCTGCATGGCTTCACGGGCATCGGCCACGTAGATCACCGAGGGCATCAGCATGAAGCCGGCCACGCCGAGCTTGTTGGCGCCATCGATATAGCGCAGCGCGTCGCGCGTGCTGGTCTCCGATACGTTGGCCAGCACAGGAATGCGGCCGTCTGCGGCTTCCAGCGCAATGCGCGCCACGTCGAGCTTCTCTTCGAGCGACAACGTGCTGGCTTCACCCAGCGATCCGCACGTGACCAGACCATGGATGCCATTGCGGATCTGGAAGTCGATATGGTGGATCGTGCCTTCGGCATCGATGCGTTCGTCGGCGTGGAACTTGGTGGTGACGGCCGGGAAGATGCCGGTCCAGCGGGGATTGCTCATGAAAACTCCTCGGTTGGGAACACAGGGGAATGCGTCTTAAATATCCTGTAAATATATTTAGGATATCTTCCGGGAAAGATCTAGCAAGAGCAATGCCAGTGGAATCCCTGATTGAAAGGGGTGTGGGATGGGTGTTGAAGCGGGCGATGCGCGATGGTTGGGCGCGGCGTGCACCGTGGCGATTCACGGCGCACCGGCTTGAGGAGGAGGGGGCGTCTTGGGCGAGTCAGGCCCGTTTGCGGCTGGCGTTTTCCAGCATGGGCAGCACGCAACCCAGCAATACGTCGAAGGCCGGGCCGATCTCTTCCTCGGGCACGCAGGCGTAGCCGAGCAGCAGGCCACGCTGCACGGCTGCGCCGGAGAAGTACCGTGACAGTGGCCGTACGAGAATGCCGCGATCCCGGGCGAGATTGGCCAGCGCCACATCGTCCACGTGGTCCGGCAGGCGCAGCACGAGGTGCAGGCCGGCGTTGCTGGCATGCTCGTGCAGGGCGTCGGGGCCAAGGTAACGTTCGATCAGGCCGGACAGCACGGCACGCCGGCGGGCATAGAGCGGCCGCATCCGGCGGATGTGCGCGGCGTAGTCGCCGGCCTGGATGAACTCGGCCACCGTGGCCTGCGTAATCAGGTGCCCCGCGCGATAGAGATCGGCGTGGGCGGTCTTCATGGCAGCGGCCAGGGCCTTCGGCAAGACGATGTAACCCATGCGCAGGCCGGGATAGAGCGTCTTGCTGAATGTGCCGATATAGATCACCGGCGCATCGGGCTCCATGCCTTGCAGCGATGGGATCGGCTGACCCGCATAGCGGAACTCGCTGTCGTAGTCGTCCTCGACGATCCAGCTGCCATGGCGGCGCGCCACTTCCAGCAGCGCGCGGCGCCGCCGCAGGCTCATCACCGCGCCAAGCGGATATTGGTGCGAGGGCGTGACGAATATGAAGCGGGGCGGCGGCGTGGGGGACGCATCGGAATCGTCGAAGGCAGGCAGCGTCATGCCTTCTGCATCCACGGGCATGGGTGTCATGCCGATATCGCTCAGTTGCAGCACGCCCCGGATGCCCCAGTAGCCGGGCTCTTCCACCCACGCCTGATCCCCCGGCGAACCCAGCATGCGCGCCACGAGGTCGATGGCCTGGTGGATACCTTCCGTGATCAGTATCTGGTCCGCGTCGCAACGGGTGGAGCGGGCCACGCGCAGATGGGCCGCCACCGCTTCGCGCAATGCGGGCAGGCCGCCGCCGTGGCTGTAACTGAGCCACTCCGGCTGCGGCTGCCGCCAGAGCCGCGCGGCGATCTGCGCATAGCGCCGATGCGGAAAGCGGCGCAGGTCCGGCACGCCCGGCATGAAGGCGCCCCATTGCACGGGCGAGGCCGATGCACTCGACAGCAGACGTTGCCCCCGTGGCGACAGGCCCGGCATCTCGGGCGCGGCCTGCGCAGGCAATTCGGCAGCGGTCGCATTCAGAAAGCGTTCCGGCGCGGTGTCGGCCACGAAGGTGCCGCTGCCGGTGCGGGCGCGCAGATATCCCTCCGCCAGCAGTTGCTCGTACGCGTACATCACTGTATTGCGGGACAAGCCCAGTTCGGCAGCGAGATCGCGTTGCGGCGGCAGGCGGGTGCCGCTGGCCAGCGCGCCGTCGAGGATCGCGCCTCGGATGCACGCATAGAGCCCGCGATTGAGCGGGCGGGCCAGCGCCGCCGTCCCATCGGGGCCGAGCCGCTGAAGCAGCAGGTCACCGCAGATCGATTTCAATTGGCACCATCTGATTTGTGAAAGTGGCGCTAGATTGTAGGGCCAAAACAGATTGCAATGGGGCCGTTCCTTTTTCGATCCCGTCGATCCCGTCGATCCCCTTCGATCCTGCCCCCATCATGAAGAATCAAGAACTGAACCAGTCCCGAGCCCAGCACACGCCGCGTGGCGTGGGCGTGATGTGCGATTTCCATGCCGACCGCGCCGAGAACGCCACGCTGTGGGATGTGGAAGGCCGCCAGTTCACCGACTTTGCGGCCGGTATCGCGGTGCTGAACACCGGTCACCGCCATCCGCGCGTGATGCAGGCGATTGCCGCGCAACTGGAGCGATTCACGCATACCGCCTATCAGGTGGTGCCTTACGCGGGCTACATCACGCTGGCCCAGCGGTTGAACGAAATCGTCCCCATAGGCGGGTCCAACGGCGGACCGAACAAGACCGCGCTGTTCACCACGGGCGCCGAGGCGGTGGAGAACGCCGTCAAGATTGCGCGCGCCTATACCGGTCGCGCTGGCGTGATCGCCTTCTCGGGCGCCTTCCACGGTCGCACGCTGCTGGGCATGGCGCTGACCGGCAAGGTGACGCCGTACAAGGTGGGCTTCGGCCCGTTCCCGTCGGACATCTATCACGCACCGTTCCCGAACGCGCTGCATGGCGTCAGCACCGCCCAGGCGTTGCAGGCACTGGAGAGCCTGTTCAAGACCGACATCGATCCGAATCGCGTCGCGGCCATCATCATCGAGCCGGTGCAGGGCGAGGGCGGCTTCCAACCGGCACCCGCCGATTTCATGCGCGGCCTGCGTGCGGTGTGCGACCGTCACGGCATCGTGCTGATTGCCGATGAAGTGCAGACCGGGTTCGGGCGCACCGGCAAGCTGTTCGCGATGGAGCATTTCGATGTGCAGCCGGACCTGATCACGATGGCCAAGAGCCTCGGCGGTGGCATGCCGCTGTCGGCGGTGAGTGGCCGCGCCGAGATCATGGATGCGCCGCTGCCCGGTGGACTCGGTGGCACCTATGCCGGCAATCCGCTGTCTGTGGCGGCCGCGCATGCAGTGATCGACGTGATTGCCGAGGAACGCTTGTGCGAACGCGCCGCAGCACTGGGGCAACAGTTGCAGGCGCACCTGAACGCGCAGCGCGCAACGTGCCCCGCGCTGGCCGAGGTGCGCGGCCTGGGCTCGATGGTAGCGGCCGAGTTCTGCGATCCGGCAACGGGTGCCCCGAACGCCGAGGCCGCGTTGCGCGTGCAGAAGCGCGCGCTCGAAGCAGGGCTGGTGCTGTTGACGTGCGGCACGTACGGCAACGTGATCCGCTTCCTCTATCCGCTGACGATTCCGCAGGATCAGTTCGATGCAGCGCTGGCCGTGCTGACGCAGGCGCTGGCCGCATAGCGTTGGATGGGATGGCTCAGGGCGCCCCTGCATGGTGCCCTGACCCTTGCCTCGCAACATCTTGTGGCATGCCGCAGCCTCAACGCGGTGCACGCCTTCCGCAAACTTCCCTCACCGGAAGGGTGCGGAAAACACGCATCCCGACACAGGCAATTTTTCAGTGGTACGCATTTTGCGCAAGACAGGTCACCACGCAACGGATCGCCGGCACGTGGCACTTGTTCGATTCAAAGAGGGTACAGACATGCGTTTCAACCGTTCCACATCACGCCGGACGTTCTTGTCCACCACGCTGCTAGCAGTATCGTCGATGGCTTTATCGACTGTCCCATCGCTGGCCTCGGCACAAGCCGCACGCGACTGGCCGACCCAGCCCATCCGCATCGTCGTGCCATTCCAGGCAGGCTCCGCCACCGATCTCATCACCCGTCAGCTTGGCGTGGGACTGGGCAAGGAATACGGCCAGACCTTCGTGGTCGAGAACCGCCCGGGCGCTGCCGCGATGATCGGTAGCGAAGCCGCGGCGCGCGCGCCCGGCGATGGCTATACGTTGCTGATGTCCGGTCCTGCATCGATGGTGACGAACCGCTTCCTCTACAAGAAGCTCAGCTACGACCCCGATGCGTTCGAGAAAGTGGCCGTCGTTGCCATCACGCCGAATCTGCTGATGTCGAATCCGTCGCTGCCGTTCCGCACGCTGCCCGAGATGGTGGCGTATGCCAAGGCCAATCCCGGCAAGCTGACGTATGCCTCGTTTGGCTCGGGCACCACCTCGCACATCGCGGGCGAGATGCTGAAGGCCGTGGCGGGCATCGATATTGTCCACGTGCCATACAAGGGTGCAGGCGAGGCCATTCCCGCGCTGCTGGCGGGACAGGTGTCGATGTACTTCGACACCATCATGACGGGCTTGCCGTTCGTGAAGTCGGGCAAGCTGCGCGCACTCGGCATGTCCACTGCGAAGCGCTCGCCGCAAGCGCCCGAGATCCCCACGATTGCCGAACAGGGCTATGCAGGCTTCGACATTGCGCCGTGGTACGGCATCGTCGCGCCCAAGGGCACACCGGCCGAGGTGGTCACCAAGCTCAACGTGTCGATCAACAAACTGCTGGCCACACCGGATTTCCGTGAGAAGCTGGCCGTCACCGGCGCCGAGCCGCGCGGCGGCAGCGTGGCCGATTTCACGGCGATGGTCAACGCGGAGATTCCCCGCACCGAGAAGCTCGTGAAGCAGGCCGGCGTCACGCTACAGTAAGCGTTCGTCGATCTACCGTGGCGCTCAGGCAGCGCCACGCTCCCATCCTTACAGACATACCGAACAAGATTCCCATGCTGCCTTTCGACTGGTCCTTCCCCTATCCCTCCCAGAAAATGCCGCTGCTGGCCGCCAACGCGGTAAGCACCAGCCAGCCGCTGGCGGCCCAGGCGGGCCTGCGCATGCTGTATGCCGGTGGCAATGCCATCGACAGTGCCATTGCCACCGCCATTACGCTGACGGTAGTGGAGCCAGTCATGAACGGTATTGGCGGCGACATGTTTGCGCTGGTCTGGCATGAGGGGCGTCTGCATGGCATCAATTCGAGTGGCCGCGCCCCCGCTGCATGGACGCTCGATCATTTCGCGGGCCGCGACAAGATGCCGTCGGTGGGGTGGGACACCGTGACGGTGCCGGGTCAGGTAGCGGGATGGAAGGCGTTGTCCAAGCGCTTCGGCAAGCTGCCTTTCGCCAAATTGTTCGAGCCGGCTATCGAATACGCGGAGCACGGCTTCCTGGTCTCACCGCAGATCGCGCGCCAATGGGCGGCACAGGTGCCGGTGCTGCGCGAGCAACCGGGCTTTGCCCAGGCATTCCTGCGCGATGGCCGTGCACCGCAGGCTGGCGAGCGCTGGCGCTTTCCGGAACAGGCCGCCACGCTGCGCAAGATTGCCGAAAGCGACGGAGCCAGCTTCTACAAGGGCGAACTGGCTGCGAAGATCGTCGAGTTTGCCGAGACCACCGGCGGCGCCATCCGTGGCGACGACCTTGCCGCCCATGAAGCCACGTGGGTAGAGCCGATCTCGCAGGACTTCCGTGGCTACACGCTGCACGAGATTCCGCCGAACGGGCAGGGCATTGCGGCGCTGATCGGACTGGGCATTCTTGACCGCTTCGATATCGAGTCGATGGGCGTGGACAGCGCGGATTTCTACCACGTTGGTGTTGAAGCCATGAAACTGGCTTTCGCGGACCTGCACCGGCACGTATCGGACCCCGCCACGATGCAGCATCCGCCCGCCGCCTTCCTCGACCCGGCCTATCTGGCCGAGCGCGCGGCAACCATCGACATGCGCCGCGCGGGCAAGCCCTCGGCGGGCATGCCGAAGACCGGCGGCACTGTGTACCTGGCATCGGCGGATGCGCAAGGTTCGATGGTGTCGTTCATCCAGTCGAACTACCGTGGCTTTGGCTCCGGGGTGGTGGTGCCCGGCACTGGCATCTCCCTGCACAACCGTGGCGAGGGCTTCAACCTGAAGCCGGGTCACGCCAACTGCGTGGCGCCGGGCAAGCAGCCCATGCATACGATCATCCCCGGCTTTGTCACGCGTCACGGCGCGCCGGTCATGGCGTTCGGCGTGATGGGCGGTTCGATGCAGGCGCAGGGGCACGTGCAGATGATGGCGCGCCTTGCCGCCTTCGGACAGAACCCCCAGGCGATGAGCGATGCACCGCGCTTCCGTGTGGAACACGGCCCGGTGGTCAACGTGGAAGCCCACCTGCCGGCCGATGTGGTGGCCGTGCTGCGCGAACGTGGTCACCACGTGGAAGTGGCGCCGCGCGACAGCCTGGAATTCGGCTCGGCGCAACTGATCTACAAGGCGCAAGACGGCTACATAGCCGCGTCGGATTCGCGACGCGATGGGCAGGCCGTGGGGTATTGATCCGCGCGCCAGCAGGCGGCCGGGTGTTAACGCCCGGCCCAGAATCGCTGTTGCAACGCAGCGATCTCGGCTTCCATCTCCGGCACCGGCCCGATCAGTTCCACCGGTTTCTGGCAATGGTCGAACACATAGCGCGACGGCACGCTCATGGTCGGATTTTCGGTATGGCTGCCGGTGGCCTGCAGCAGCGCGTGCTCGGTCATGCCGAACACTACGCGGCCGATGTTGGCCCAGTACGCGGTGCCCGCGCACATGCAGCAGGGTTCAACGTTGGTGTAGAGCGTACAACTCCACAGGTACTCCGGCGTGAAGTTGGTCGCGGCCACGCGGGCCAATGTGGATTCGGCATGATTGACCGTGTCGATGTTGCATTGCTCCAGCAACACGGTTTCCTGATCGGGGCCAACCAGGATGGCGCCGAACGGATGATGGCCGAGCCCAATCGCGCGTTCTGCTACGGCTTGCGTGCGGCGCAGGTGGCGACGGATCTGGTCCGGCGTGGGGGAGAGGCCCTGGGCGGGAAACGTAGTGGTCGTCATCGATGATTCCTGATTGCTGGATGTAAGAGGCAGGGGCTGGAGATAGCAGGCATCGTGCCAGCCCCGGCAACTAGGCGGCAAGCCGCAACGTACGCGTCAACAAGTCCTGAAGTTCGTCCACCGCCTTGGCGCCACGCGACGCACGGCTACGGTACACCGCCACTTCCATCGGACCCAATGGGCCGAGACCCTGCTCGCTGCCGAGAATCTTCAGATGCGGCGGCGCGCTGCACTGCGTGAGCACGGCTACGGCCAACCCGCTTTCGATGGCCGCGATCTGCCCGGCCAGACTGGAGCTGTGATAGACCACCTTGTAACGCCGCCCCTGCTGGGCCAGCGAATGGATGGCCACCTGACGCGCCAGGCTCGCATCCTCGTAGACGGCAATGGGCAGCGGATCGCGCCGCCAGGTTTCGAACTCGGGCGAGCCTACCCAGACCATCGGCTCATGAAACAGCAGCGTGCCCCGGCGTGCATGATCGCGTGAGATCAGCGCGAGGTCGAGATCACCGCTGGCCACGCGTGGAATCAGCGACGTGGATTGCTCGCAAACCAGGTCGATTTCCACGCCGCTGTGCCGGGGCGCGAAGCGCTTCAGCACTGGCGTGAGGTACTTCTCGGCGTAGTCATCCGGTACGCCTAGCCGTACGCGGCCGGTCAGTTCCTCGCCCGTCAGCGCGCCTTGCGCCTCGGTGTGCAGATCCAGAATCCGCCGTGCATAGCCCAGCAGTGTCTGTCCTTCCGGCGTCAGGCTCAGATTGCGCGCGCTACGCTCCAGCAAGCGCTGCCCGAGTGCTTCCTCCAGCTTCTTGATCTGCATGCTTACGGCAGACTGGGAGCGATGGATTTCCCCAGCGGCACTCGCCAGCGACCCGGCATCGACCACAGCCACAAAGCATTTGAGCCAGTCCATCTGCAGGTCACGGGGTGTTGTCATCGCCGCCTCTATACATTCGATTATCGAAACCATACCTCGCGCATTATGCGCTTTTCATGATCGATGCGGCGCCCCAGACTGGTGCCATGAAATCAGATCAGACACTTCACGGCGGCTTGCCCGCACACCAGGGCAGGGGATCGATTCTCAGTGGGAGCGGCGCGCTGCCATTCCTGCTCGGCAACGTATTGCTAGGCACCATCGGCATCTTTGTGTTCGCGGCCAACGCGCATCCGCTCACGGCCGCATGGTCGCGCTGCGCCTTTGGATGGGTCGGCCTCTCGGTGTGGCTGCTGTGCAGACGCGAGATGTGCCATGTCTGGCTCACACGCGATACCGCGCCGTGGGTGCTGATTGCCGCCTCGCTGATGGTGGCAAGCTGGGGCCTGTTCTTCGACGCGATAGGGCGCACCTCGGCAGGCATGGCCGTGGTGCTGTTTCATGTGCAGCCGCTGTTCGTGCTGGGGCTTGGCGGATTGTGGCTGGGCGAACCCGTTGGCCGTGCCCGCCTTGGCTTTGTGATGGTCGCGATGGTCGGACTATTGCTGGCAACGGGACTGCTGGAGCAGGCGGAGAGTGTGCGAGGCACGGGCTACTGGATCGGTGTAGGTGCCTGTCTGCTGGGCGCCCTGTGTACGGCGGGCGCCACGTTGATTGCACGCCGATTGGGAAATCTTCGCGCCGGCGTGCTGGCATGGTGGCAATGCGCGATTGGCACGACAGTGCTGCTGGCCTGGCCGCTGCAGCACGGCTGGCCGCCGTTCGGCGCGTCGTGGGCATGGCTCGCAGGGATCGGACTCGTGCACACGGCGCTGGCCTATACCTTGATCTATGCAGGCATGGCAAGGCTGCGTACCGCGCGCATCGCGGTGTTCCAGTTCGTCTATCCCGCCACGGCAGTGCTGATGGACTGGCTCGTGCTGGGACGTGGTCTCAGTACCCTCCAGATTGCAGGCATCGGCGTGATGGCCGCTGCGATTTTGATGGCGGAGCGGAAGCACGGACAGGTCGAGTATTGAACCGCGTGCCCTCACCCCCAACCCCTCTCCCACTGCATGGGAGAGGGGAGCGCATAGCGCAGGACGTGGGCTTCCAAACGTGCCCCAGACTTGCTCCCCTCGCCCGCAAGCGGGAGAGGGACTGGGGGTGAGGGCTGGCGGGTCCTGACGTGTGGCATCATTCGCCAGCCCAATTCCGAACCCCACCGCCATGACAACTGCCCTGATCGTGATCGATGTCCAGCAAGGACTATGTGAAGGTGAGTACGCCGGTGTCGGCTGGGAAGGGATGGTCGAGCGGATCAACGGCATTGCTCGCCGTGTACGAGAGGCGGGCTTGCCGGTGATTTTTGTCCAGCACGAATCCGCTTCGGATTTCCTGAAGTTCGGATCACCGAGGTGGCAGCTTGCTCCGGGTCTGGATGTACATGCCTCGGACCTGCAGGTCCGCAAGACCACGCCGGACTCATTCCACAACACCGATCTCGCGGCGGTATTGCAGACGCATGGCGTCAAGGAACTGATCATCTGCGGCATGCAGAGTCAGTATTGCGTGGATACCACCACGCGCCGTGCGCTGGCACTGGGTTATCCGGTGACGCTGGTGAGCGATGGGCACACAACCGTAGCCAGCGGGGAACTGAGCGCCGCGCAGATCGCGCGCCACCACAACCAGACACTGGCCGGCATCATCAGCTTTGGCCCACGGGTCACGCTGCAGGCGGCCGCCGACGTACTGCGCGGCGGCGCCTGAACGGCGTTATTCCGCCTTGATTCCCGCCCGCTGCGCCACGGCGCGCTTCTTCGGCAGTTCCGATTCGATTTGCGCCTGCGCTTGTGCAGGGGTGCCATAGCGCGGCTCGAAGCCGCTTTCCACCAGCAGCTTGCGCGTGACCGGGTCCGCCAGCGTATCGGCGAGCGCCTTGGTCAGCTTCTGGCGCACGTCGTCGGGCAGGCCGCGCGGGGCGGCGAGGATCGACCATGCATCGATGTCCACGCCCTGGATGCCGGCCTCGGCAGCAGTCGGCACGTCCGGCAACTGGGCCGAACGGCGTGCCGTGGTCACGGCCAGCGCCTGAATTTTCCCCGCCTTGATCTGCGGTGCCACGGCTGTAACCGTGTCGATGGCCAGCGGAATCTGGCCGCCGATCAGGTCGTTCATGGCTGGTGCACTGCCTTTGTATGGGACATGAACCAGTTTCACACCGGCGCTGTTCCACAGCAATTCGCCGGCAAAGTGTGCGGTGCTGCCTTGTCCGAACGAGCCATAGCTGTACTTGCCCGGCTCCGCCTTGGCCTTGGCCACGAGGTCGCGCAAGTTGTGAATACCAGCCTTGGGATTGGCCACCAGCACTAGCGGCAGCCGCGTGGCAAAGCCGATGGGCTCGAAGCTGCGGATCGGATCGTAGGGCAGGTTCGGCTGCAACGCCGGGTTGATCGTGAAGGTCGTGGTGCCCGCAGTCAGCAGCAATGTGTAGCCGTCCGGCGCAGCCTTGGCCACGTAGCTGGCGCCAATCACGGTGCCGGCGCCCGCGCGGTTTTCGACCACCACCGGCTGGCCCAACCGTTCGCCAAGCTGCTTGCCCAGCAGACGCGCCAGTACATCGGTCGCGCCGCCGGGTGGGTAAGGCGCAACGAGGCGAATGGGCCGGCTGGGATAGGTTTCAGCGAGGGCGTTGCCGGAAACGGTCACGCCGAGTGCCACGGAGAGCAGGGTGCTGCGCAGGAGAAAGCGGGAAGACATGTGGACTACCGTACAGAAAGGCCGTGCAGGTTACCCCGCCTTCCGCTCCAGCCAAACAACTGATCTGCAATATGGATATAACGGCGTCTGACTTCCGGCGATTTACCCAAACACCACCAGCGGCACCCCCACATGCACCGGCGATGGCAACACGCTTGCCGGCATGCCGTAGACCTTGGCGAGAATCTCCGGGGTCAATACGTCGGCGGGCGGGCCGTAGGCGGCGGTGCGCCCATCTGCGAGCAGCAGCAGTTGATCGCACCATCGCGCCGCAAGATTGACGTCGTGCAGCACAACGAGCACCGCCAGGCCATCGGTGCGGCTCAGCGTTTTCACGGCGTCGAGCAGCAGAAGCTGGTGGCGCGGATCGAGGCTCGAGATCGGTTCGTCGAGCAGCAGCGCACGATAGGTATCCGATTCCCGGCAAGCCAGCACCTGCACCAGCGTGCGGGCAAATTGCACGCGTTGTTGCTCGCCGCCAGACAGGCTCTGGTATTCGCGCGTGGCCAGGTGTGGCACATCGGCCAGGGCGAGTGCACGGCGTATGAGCGCGTTCAGTGCCGTGAGGTCGAGTTCCGGGAATGGATACGCACCCATCGTGACCACTTCGGTGACATCGAGGTCGAAGCCAAGTCCCGGCGATTGCGGCAGTACAGCGCGGCTGCGCGCGAGTTCCTGCACGGGCCATTTGCCGAGCGCACGATCGTTCAGTGTGATGGCGGCATCGTGCGCAGGAATCTCGCCCGCAAGCACGCCCAGCAGCGTGCTCTTGCCCGCGCCGTTCGCACCGAGCACACCGAGCACCTGCCCGGCGCGCAGTTCGAGATCGATACCACTGAGCACTTCGCGGCGACCGCGTGTGCAACGGAGATTTCTGGCGAGCAGCATGTCAGGTCTTTTTCCGCGTCAGCATCCACAGCAGGAACGGCCCGCCCACGAAGCTGGTCACGATGCCGATAGGAAGTTCGGCGGGGATGACGACCGTGCGCGACAGCCAGTCCGCGAGTGTCATGGCAATCGCGCCACCAGCAATCGCATTTGGCAGCAGCCAACGATGATCCGCACCAAGTGGCATGCGAATCAGGTGTGGCACGACGAGGCCAACGAACGAAATGGTGCCGGTCACGGCGACAACGGGGCCGACGAGCAGGGCGGTCAGCACAATCAACCGGCGCCGTAGTCGCTTGAGATCGAAACCGAGGTGTTGCGCTTCGCGCTCGCCAAGCAGCAGCGCATTCATCGCGCGCCAGTCACGCAGCAGTAAAGCGCAGAGCACGGTCACCAGCGGCACGAGCCACGCCAGCATCTGCCACGTAGCACCAGCAAGGCTGCCCATGTTCCAGAACGTGAGATTGCGCAGTTGCACGTCGCTGGCCTGATACGTGAAGAAGCCGACGATAGCCGCGCAGATCGCATTGATGGCGATGCCGGCCAGCAACAGATTGGCCACGCCGCCGCGCCGCGAACCGAGCCGGTACGCAAACGCGGTGGCGATGAGACTGCCCAGGAACGCTGCCGGTGCAATGCTGCCCAGCCCTTCGGCGCCGAGCACGATCGCGGCCACGGCACCCGCCGCACCGCCGAGCGAGATGCCGATCAAGCCCGGTTCGGCCAGAGGATTGCGGAACAGCGCCTGCATGACCGCGCCCGACAATGCCAGCGCGGCGCCCACGGTCACGGCCAATACGATGCGCGGCAACCGTACTTCGATCAGCACGTTGCGCCACATCGCGTCATCCCCGTCCGTGGGCGATGACCACAGCAGCGGCAACAGCTTGGCATGCGGAATGGAGAGCGCGCCGCTGGCGGCCGCCCAGAGGGCGGTGAACACCAGCATGGCGCAGAGGGCGGTGAAGACGCCCAGTCGGTGCGCGCGCATCAGCGAGCAGCCGATGGCGGCGAAGTTGGCGCTGAAACCAGGCCCGTTTGCAGCAGGCGCAGCGCTTCCGGCAACCGGGGACCAAAGCCAAGCAGCAGCAGGTCATCCATCACAACGATGCGCTTGTTTCGCGCAGCCGGCGTGGCGTTCAAGCCCGGCTGGGCGAGGAATGCTTCCGCGCTTCCGCTGGCGCCTACCGACATCGTCGTGGTGACAATGACATCCGGCTTCAGTGCCGCCGCTGCCTCGGCAGAGAACGGCTTGAAGCCGGTCTGGTTGCCGAGCACGTTCGTCGCGCCCGCGAGCTTGAGCATCGCATTGCCGGCCGTATCGGCGCCCACCGCCTGCATCTTGCCGGTATGGCTGCTCACCATCAGCACGCGCACCGTGCCGCTGACGGGCTTGATGTCGCGCAGTTCGGCGTGCAGCTTGTCGACCAGTGCGCGCCCGCGCTCCGGCATTTCCAGCGCGTTGGCCGTGCCGATGATCCGCTGATCGAGCGCCTCGATCGTTGGCTCGGATGGCAGCGTCACGACCTTGCTGCCAAGCTTGCGCACTTGCTCCAGTGCTTGCGGCGGGCCGCTCTGATTGGAGGCGAGCACGAGATCGGGCTTGAGGCTCGCAATGCCTTCGACCGAAAACGATCGGTAGTAGCCTACCTTCGGCAACTTCAATGCAGACGCCGGATAGATGCTCGACGAATCGGCACCGACCAGCGTCTTGCCTGCATCGAGCGCGTAGACGATTTCGGTGACCGCGCCACCGAGCCCGACAACGCGGGCAGGCGGCGCGGCCTGGGCAAGACCTGCCGCGCACAGCAGGGACAACAGCGCAGGGCGCAGCAGTTTCATCGCTTGGTTCCTTGTTGCCATCACACTGCCATCAGGCCGCCAGTGCCACCGGGCACAGCGACTGGAGCAGCGCGCGCCACTCGCCCAGTTCCGGCTTGCCAGGCTTGCGCTCGCCGAAGAACTGCACGATCAGCTCGCCACTGGCGCCGTACAGCTCCAGCGACGTCACCCAGCCATCGACGGTCGGCTTGTTCACTACCCAGCTCGACACCACGGCTTCGGTATTGAGGTGCAGGTTGAAAGACGGATCGAGCACGTTGAACCACGGGCCGGTACGCACGAGTTTCTTCACCGGCCCCGTGTGGATCTGCACGATGCCGCGATTGGCCACGAAGCACATGATCGGCAAGCCGGTTTCCGCCGCGCGATGCAGCACGGTTTCCACGGCCACGTCATTGACCTGTTGTGCAAGATCCTGCCCCGCTGTGCGCAGCGCGCCGAGACGCGACACCTTGAACTGTCGCAGCATCGAGAAGAAATCGTGCGTGTCTTTCAGGCCGCGCCAGTGGGTCCGGAATGCATCGCCATCGGCGGGCACGTCGGCTTCCTGGGTTGCGACGACCGGTTCGATTGTGACCGGTGCGATCGCATCCACCGCATGGCGGTCGATGTACGCCTGCCATGCGGCAGCGTCGGTGGCATCGGTCTTGTAGACCTTGTGCACCGCATCGCCGGCCTTGTCGAAGAACTGGATGCTCTCGCGGCCGCTCTCCGTCACGGCGTAGAAATGCCGCCAACTGCCAAAGAACATGCGCAGGTCGATATCCGGACCCAGCACGATGCCCATGGGTCCTTCGGCTTCAATACCCGTGTACGCACCGTGGCGCTCATGCACGGCATTGTCGTTGCGCGACAGTGCCATCACGGCACCCAGCGTACCGAGGTCACGGAACAACTCCTGTGCCGTGCCGCCGAGTTGCTTCGATACCAGGCCGCAACCTGCGGCCACCAGTTCGGCCTCCGTCACACCGAGCCGCTGTGCGCGGTCTCGGATGCGAAGCTTGGGCTCCGCTGCCACCAACGCCTCATGACGTTGGCGCAGCGTTTCAACATCCTGTTGTGTCATGTTTGTGGGGACTGTAGTCATTCAATCAGGGCTGGACGTCGAAATTGATGGTCCAGGTCTGCTGGCTGCTGTTCACGTTCGTGTCTGCGTAGGCGATCTTCGTCAGGTGGAAGCGCGCATACGTGGTGCCTTCGCCGCCACGGATCAGGCCGCCGGCATCGGTATTGGCCGCGATCAGGTGAGCGACAGACGGCAGACCATTGGCGGCGGCGGCTGCAGCGGTCGGGAAGTACGAGAACCAGCCGTAGTTCAGCGGGTTCGGATACGTGCCGGTGTAGGCCGGGTTCAGCACGGAAGCCGTCGAATCCTTGACCCATGCCGAGGCAGAAGCCGGTACGGCCAGCGTCAGGTCGGACAGGTCAGCCAGCGTGGCGGTCAGGTTGTTCACGTCGGTGAACTTCGCTGCCACAGGCTTGTTCGAAGAATCATAGAAACCAGCCGGGGTCTTGCCCAGGAAGCCCGCGACCGTGCCCGTGCCCGACTCGCCACCGTTCAGCTTCACGTTGTAGCGGTTGAAGGCGATATGCCACGTACCCGTCGAGGTGGTGGTGACGCGGTTCACGAGGTCGTAGTAGACCCAGTCGGTCGAGGCATTGACCTGTGCCGTGTAGACGGTAGCCGGCGCATTGCGATCCACGAAGCGGAAGCTCGGATAGCCCGACGTCGTGCCGCCTGCACCACCGTAATAACCGGTGACCTGGAGCGCGAACACGGTGGACGGCGTAGCGCCCGTGGCATCGGCCGCAGCGCTGTTCGTGGTGATCACGAACGTACGGAACGTGGGATACAGCGAGTGGTCCGTCGCCGCGCCGGTCACGCCGTATTCGAACGTGGCGGAGCCGATATCGTTGGTGCTGGCAAACACGCCGCTGGCCGAGTCCTTCAGGAACACGGCTGCGGGCAGGGCGCCGTTGACCGGATCGGTCGTGGCGTTTTTCCAGGCCGACAGGTTGCTCCAGGTGTGGTCGAACGGGCTGCCGAACGCGCCGCCGTTGCCGGTGCCGCTGGTGCCGCTGTTCGTCCACAGCTTGGCCGTACGGCCACCCGTATCCGTCTTGACCTTCAGGTCCCACGCCGTGCCCGAGCACGCGGTCTCGGCCTTTGCGTTGAAGTCGTAGCAGAGCGATGCACCAGCCGCCGGCAGGGCGAAACTCCATTCGGCCGATTGCGTGAAGGCCGTGGTGGCTGCCGGCGGCGTGGTCGTGCCGCCGCCCGTGTTGGAGTTGCCACCGGTGCTGGGCGTCGTGGTGGTGCTGTCGTCGCCACCGCCGCCGCAGGCGGCGAGCGTCAGCGCCAGCGCGGCCACGCCAATTGCGCCCAGCGTGCGGCGATGCAAGGAGAGTGTGTCGTTCTTCATCATGAGTGCTTCCCCGTTGAGTTCTTGTTAGCGAGCGACGTCGAAGTTGAACCGTGCGCCCAGGTAGATAAAGCGCCCCGCCACGGGCCCGAAGTCACTGGCATTCGCAAAATCGCGTTGACGATTGAAGAGGTTGTTGACGCCGACGAAGCCCGTGACGTTGCGTCCGATCTTCTGGTTCAGCACCAGGTCCAGCGTGCCCCAGCCCGGCGAGCGAGCGCCCGTCACGGAGTCGGTCAGTTCGCTGCTCTGGAAGCGCGCGCGCGTGGTCAGTTCGGTAGACGGGAAGATGCGCCAGTCAGCGCCCACGCGGCCCATATGACGCGGACGGCGAGTCAGCTCGGTGCCGGTATTGAGGTCTTCCGTGTCCGTGAAGGTGTAGGCGGCCGTCAGGTTCAGCGTGTTGGTGGCGCGCCAGCGCAGCGAAGTTTCCGCGCCTTGCGTCTTGGCGCGCGCCACGTTGCGGTAGGTGTAGACCGCGATGCCGTTGACCATCTGGAAGTTGGTCATGTCGGTCTGGATCAGGTCCGTCACGCGGTTGTAGAACAGATTCGCATCGAGCGTGACGCGGTCGCGCCAGCTCAACTGGCCGCCCAGCTGGAAGCTGTTCGACGATTCGGGCTTCAGGTTCGGGTTGCCGAGCACCACATAGCCCAGCGAGCTATGGTCGAACAGGTAGTGGCGCTCCTTCAGGTTCGGCACGCGATAACCCTGACCGTAGTTGGCGCGCAGCACACCCTTCCAGGTTTCGGTGGCCAGCAGGTTGGCACGCACGCCCACCTTCGGCGCGAAGTGGCTGCCGAAGTCGGAATCGTGCTGGCCGCGCAGGCCGAACACCATTTCCCAGGTCTCGTTGAAGATGACGTCGTTCTGCAGGTACAACTCGCCCGCTGTGCGTTCGGCGTTGCCCGAGCCCGCAAGCTCGGAGGCACCGTTGACGTTCTGGTTCAGCGTCTCGCGATGGAAGTCGCCGCCGAACTGCCACAGTTGCCGATACCAGGCCGGCATGTCGAACTGCGCGGAGACGTGATCGGTCTGCTGCGCGGAGTTGCGCGTGGAAGTCTGGAAGCCGTTCGAGTATTCGCGCGACGTGCTGTCGTAGGTTTCGTGCACACCGGCCAGCCGGGCACGCACGCCATTGTCGAAGCCCCACTGGCCGCCATACGTATAGCGATTGCGGTCGATGTCCTCGGTCTTGCGCTGCGGCACGTACTGCGGCGGCGCGTAATACTGGTAGCGCTGCTCGTCGGTCTCGCGATAGGCACTGGCATCGAACCAGAACTTGCCTGCCTTCGTCGGCAGCCATTCGAGCCGGCCCGAATACTGCTGGCGGCGCACCTTGTCGCCATGGCGCGTCCAGTTGTCCGGCTCCACGGCAAAACCCTTGTTATCGAGCGCATCGGCACTGACGCGCGCCCGGAAGTGCTCCGTGCCACCTTCCAGCCGAACGTTTCCGTGCAGCGCGCCGGGCGAGCCGTCGGCGTTCTGGCCGCCATAGGTGCCTGCATCGGCCGTGGCTGCACCACGGAAACCCTTCTCGATGGGACGCGTGATCACATTGATGACGCCGCCCATGGCGGAGCTGCCGTACTGGGCCGAACTGGCGCCCTTGACCACTTCGATGTGATCGACTTCGGTGAGCAGGTATTGCGAAACGTCTACCGTCGAACCAGTGCTGGCGGTGATGGGCAGCCCATCGATCAGGATCAGCACCTGATCCGCCGTCATGCCCTGCAGCGTGACTTCGTACCCCGATTTGCCGTGGATTTCGCGCAGTTGCAGGCCGGGCACGTTCTCCAGCGCATCCTTGAGCGTGCGGGCGTGGGTACGTTCGATTTCCTGGCGGTCGACCACTTCGGTACGGATCGGCGTCTCGTCGAGCGTCTTTTCCGAACGGGTGCCGGTAACCACCACGGTGGAGAGGGACGTATCGGCAGCGACCGGCTGGGCACGAAGATGCGGCGCAGTGGAAAGCAGAGTGCCGGCGACGACGGCAAGGGTTTTCAGACGCATGAAGGGGGCGGACCTGCTCGGTTAGAAACAGACGCAAATGATAATGATTCTGATATCCACTTTTATTAACTTTCCTTAACCGTTTATGGCAACGGTGCGGCGTGGTCATGCGGGGACGCGAAAAACGGGGAAAGAGGTAGAAAGACGGAAGGAAAGCGAGGGAAGGCGGGGGAAGGCGAAAGAAGAGGGCGGGGTGGGGCGGGGAGGGGCGGACGCGGCGG
>NZ_JBDKXK010000080.1:0-34040 GCF_039710735.1 Cupriavidus sp. DL-D2
CATGAACGACGCGCCGCCCAGCAGCAGGCATGCCTTGATGATCTGTACCCATGTGGTGGTGATTCGGGGTAAACGCCTAACGGCATAGTGGACGGATACGCCCAGCGACACCTTTGTCATTGCGGTCTGACTGACAAGTCACCACAGATGGCGTGATCCCTCAGCACTTGTCGCGGATGAACCTTCAGGAAAATGCGTGACGATGTCGAGAACAGAAGTGCCAGCGACCTAGTGCGACATCAGCACGGGCACGGTCATCGAGCGCAGCAGCGCCGCCGTGACGCCACCAAGCATCAGTTCACGCATCCGGCTGTGGCCATACGCCCCCATCACCAGCAGGTCAGCATCGAGATCGGCCGCGTGCGACAGCAGCAGCTCTCCAGTTTCGTCGCCGTGGTCAATGGTGGCTTCTCTGAGGCGCGCCTGCACGCCATGGTCCTGCAGCCACGTTTGCGCATAACGTCCCGGCGAAGCCCAGGGGTCAGTCATCTGGTCTGGGTTCACGTATTCGGTGATCTCCACAGACGCCGCGCTGCGCAAGATCGGCAATGCATCGTGGATGGCGCGGGCACTCTCCGCCCCACCGTTCCACGCTATCAGCACGCGGCGCCCCACGCTGGGGAACGCACCCGTATGAGGCACGATCATCGCCGGGCGTCCACTGCGCATGATCATCTGATCGACAAAATGGCCATCGGTCATCGTCAGTGGATCGGCGGGATCAGCCTGCCCCAGTATCGTCAGGTCTGCCATACGCGTCTCGACAACCACCGCAGATGGCGTGCCCCAGTCCACTTCGCGCCATTGCGTGCGAATATCGACGCCCGCCGTTGCGCCCTCGAATGCCAGTTTCGCCCCCCTGCGCGCCTGGTCTTGCCACCGATTGAACGAAGCGACATAGCGGTCGCCATTCAACACGCCCTGAATCGCATTCGGATCGGGCCGGCCAGCGGCAAACAGGCCGATCAGCTTTGCGCTGTGAGCCAATGCAATCTGAGTGGCCAGATGCAGGCGTTGATGCAGTTGCCTGCTGCCATCCAGATGAACAAGGATGGTGGCGTAATTCATGGCGAAGCCTCCCCGAATACAGTTCGGCAGGAAACCCTTACGTCTGGCGGACGCGTGCGGACGTGGCCGCACTGCCCGCTTCGGCACCCTGCCCGTTCAGCATGAAGGCCATGCGGCCCAACTGGTCGTAGAACTCGTTGAACGCGGTCGATATGCCGTTCAGGCCGTTATTGATGACTGCGTTTGCTGGCAGCGGCTGTTTCTGGTCGATGGCGAGCCATTGGTCGCCGCACGCGCGACACTGTTCGAGCCATCCTCCCATGCCCTCGGTCATCAGCCGCGCATACTCGCCGATCAGCGCGCCTTGGTGCGCTGCGCTCTCGGACGCCACGCAGACCATTGACTCCTGCAAGGTCTGCCAGTCCTTCGCAGCAGAGACCTTGACCAACATGGCGCGGCATGTCTTCAACTGCTCCTCCATCGCCTTGACATGGGACTTCAGTACGTCACGGCGCGCCTCGCCCAGCGCAGCGGACAGGCGGAAGGTATTTCCGAGCAGCGTTTGCATGGGGCCGAGCATGGGGTCGGCTTTTGATGCGGTATCCGTCATGACGTGCTCCTTCAGGCGGTAGGCGGTTGTTGTGTGCACGTGCTCCAGCCAAAGAGCCGGTACAGCGGGCAGTAACCGGCCAGGCCGGTCAGGAGCGGCACGACACCAATCCATCCCCATGGCGGGATGGTGCCACTCGCAGCCAACAGCAAGAGCACGATGCCGACCAGCATGCGCAGTGCGCGATCCACATTGCCTTCGTTCCGTTTCATGACACTCCTCCGTGAATGACCTTGTCTTCCCGCTGCGCCATGGCGCACGTTACTTGGACTGACTCTCGGTATAGGGCTCGAACTTGCTGGCGCGCGCCACATCGTCGGGCTGCGGACGTTCGTCGGGAAACTTCCCGGCGTCGGCCCGCCGCGGGAAGCTGCGTGGGCGCCACCATAGAGGTCGCCGCTCTCGGTGTTGTTCTTCTGTGCCGTGACGGACGATGCCGTCTACACCGCAACGGCAGCGAATATCATTGGTCCCAGTGCTTGCCTGCGCTTCATTTGCTCCCGCATCGGTACGTTTTAAGACTAGGACTACTTCCCGAATCAGGCTTGACGCATGTCAAGCTAAGGCAGCCGATCGGCGCAAAGTCTCACACGTTCGCGAAACCGACCGCCCCCTGACCGAGCGATGCAGCAAGCCGGAGTGGCGCCTCTACCGGCTCGCCCGGCGCGCTGGCCATGTCGACAAGCCGCGCCGTACCGCGCGTAAGCGTGCCGGTCTTGTCAAAAAACAGGATGCTGGCACGCGCCAGCCACTCCATGGCACCTCCGCCCTTCACGAGCACGCCGTGGCTCGCGCAACGCGACAGTCCAGCCACCACGGCAACCGGTACGCCCAGAATCAGCGGACATGGTGTGGCCACGACCAGTACGGCCAGCACGCGCAAGGCGTCGCCGCTCCATAGCCAACTGGCACCCGCGACGGCCAGCGCCACAACGATGAAGAACAAGGCATAACGATCGGCGAGGCGCGTCAGCGGGCTGCGTTTGGCCTGTGCTGCCGCCACCATGCGCAGAATTCCGGAAAACGTACTGTCCGACTCCGTCGCAAGCGCAACCATCTCCAGCACGGACCCGGCATTCAGTACACCGCTGCAAACGGCTTCCCCCGCAGCCCGCCGCCGGATTGTGGCTTCTCCGGTGAGCGCAGACTCATCAAGATCGCCAGCGCAGGCCAACACGCCGTCGACGGGAAGCACATCTCCATGCCGCACCATGAGCCGGTCGCCTGGGCTAACCTCACTCACGCCCACGCACACCCAGTTACCCTGCTCCTGTCGAATCGCCTGGCGAGGTGCATGCCTGAGCAGTGCGGTCATCTCCCGTTGCGCGCGGAACTGCGCGTAGTCCTCCAGCGCACGGCCACTCGCCAGCATCAGCGAGATAACGGCCGCCACGAGAAACTCTCCAAGACTCAGCGCAACCACCACCGATGCCAGGGCCAGCAGATCCACGCCGGCTTGCTTGCGAAACACGGACTTGACGCTTGTGACGGTATGCGCGATGACGTTGGGCAACACCCCGAGCAGCCAGATGCCGTCAGCGACGGCGTCCCCGAACCACGCCCGCGCGGCAAATCCGCCCGCAAGCGTGACGGCCGAAATCACTGTTCCGGCGCTATTGAGCATTCTGGCACCCGGCATCCTGGTCGTGCCCCCTTTACATGACAGCTCGCACCTCCCTCAGCGCGGATCGACTGGACTAACCTCCGTGTCGACAGTCTGAAAACCAGGCGTGACCGCAGCTATACGCCCTCCCCCTGTCGATGCCAGCCTACTTCTTACTCTGTCCTTCCGAATACGGATCGAACTTCCCGGATCTCGCCACGTCATCGGGTTGCGGGCGTTCGTCAGGGAATTTTTTCGCGCCGGAAGATGCTGCCTGCTCATGTATGCCGTCAGTGTAGGGATCGAACTTCCCGGAGCGTTGTGTCGATGACTTCCTGGCGTCCTTTGACGGTGCGGCCTTGCCCGTTGCCGCGCGCGCACCGCCATAAAGATCCCCGCCATCGGTGTAGTTCTTCTGCGCATACGCAGCGGATACGGCCAACGCACTCATGACCACCGCAGCCATCGTACTCGGTGCAAGTTTTCGTTTCATTGCAGCTCCTTCACAAGACAGTCCGTTCCTGCATTCAGCGTAGGAATTCTGACCGTCGGGACCTTGACGCATATCAAGCGAGGAGAATCCGAGCAGCCTAGCCTTGAGTTGGGAAGACTTGCATCCCAACGATCTTAACTACCCGTCACGCGCCATGAACGACATTGCTGTGATTTTCTACTCTCGTAGCGGCACCACGCGGCTGGCTGCCCAAATGCTGGCCGATCGTCTGGACTGCCCCCTCTTTGAAGTCGAGGATGCAGTCAGTCGCGCTGGCTTCCGGGGTGACCTTCGATGCGTCTTCGACAACCTTCTGCGTCGGCATGTGCCCTATCGCTACGCTGGCCCACCCTTGTCCGAGTACGCCAACCTGGTCTTCATGGCGCCCGTCTGGGTCGGTCATCTCGCCGCACCGATGCGCAGCTTCCTGAGGGATCAGCGCCCATTCACGCCGGGTGTGGCCGCCGCCGCGGTGATGGCTGCGCGAGGCGGGTTCCGCGCAGCCGAGGAGATTGCCGAGGCGCTGGGTCGTCCACCGCATCCCGTGATAGTGTTGTTGCAGCGTGACGTCGTCAGCGGAGACGCACGAGCCGACATCGATGCGTTTGCAGCAGCTCTAATTTCGCAGCCGACAACCGATCCCGGCGTCTCTCCGCGCCCCGCGTGGCTCTCGCCAAACGAAGCCTAGCTTGCATGCCGCTGCGGGCGCGCAGTACTGAGCAAGCCGCTGCCTTCCCGCCGCCGATGGGTTGATTTGTGCCACGTCAAGGGCCAGATCCCCGGGTCTTCTAGATTGCAACATGCAAGGCCATCTTTCGATGACCCTGCATGACCGAGGTAGGAGGATGGAATGAAAACTGACATGGAACTCAAGCAGGTTATCGATGAAGAGCTCGACTGGGATCCCCGCGTTGATGCCGCCGGTATCGGCGTCGAAGTGCACCAGGGAGTCGTGACGCTCTCCGGCCACGTTGGCACGTACGCGGAGAAGGTCTCCGCGGAAAATGCCGCTGGGCGCATCAGCGGTGTGAAAGGTGTCGTGGTCAAACTTGAAGTGACGCCGAAGTCAATGCTGGGCGACGAAGCTGTGGCGCTGGCCGCGCGCAACGCGTTGCAATGGTATGTGCATGTGCCGGCAGACAATCTGCAAGTGGAAATCGAAAAGGGCTGGATCACGCTCCGTGGCACCGTCCAATGGGGCTTTCAGCGACGTGCGGCAGAGAGCGCGGTCAGCCATATCCGCGGCGTGGTGGGTGTGTCTAACCTGATCCGTGTCGTGCCGAAGATCGTGCCCGAGGCCATTGAAGGAAAGATCGAATCCGCGCTCCGGCGCCATGCGGAACGCGAAGCTCATCACATCTCCATCAAGGCAGACGCCGGGGTCGTCACGCTGGAAGGAACCGTCGACTCACTGGCCGAGCGCCGAGCCGCTGCCGGCGCCGCATGGTCTGCGCCGGGCGTTTCCGAAGTGGTCAACAACCTCCGCATCCGATAACCGAAATGGCATACGTCAACGCCTCTCTCGAAGAGCGAATGCGCGCGTGTGCCTACATGTTCTGGTTCGAGTCCTATCTTGGTGCGCCCGAGTTTCCTGCGTCCGAAGGGCTGATTCCATTGGATCCGATGCTGCGTCAGCGATACATCGCCTATCAGGACCGCTGTTATCGCCGGTGGCTGCAGCACGCGCTCAGCCTTGAGGGGAACGTCAAGGCATTCGAGGCCGCCTGCATCGCCGTGCGCGCGGGCTGGTTCGGCAAGTGCGACATACTGATGCGGGTTCGCGGATGGGCAAGCGCCATCTCTGAGCCACTGCAGACCGAACACCCGGCTGGGCCGCCACGTGCTACAGCCCGGTCATAATTCGATTAACATCGATATCAAACGGATATCACACGGGCCGCTGCGCCAGCAAAAAACTAGTCTGGCGCGGCTCAGATCAATGGGTCTCATGCAGCAGCAAACCGACGGTCATCGCGACGCTTCCGCCAGCGCCTCGTCGGGAGCAATCCCATGCGTGCGCGGCTCCTCCCTGACCAGAAGCACCGGCACGGCGGAGGCTCGCGCCAATGATTCGGCAACGCTTCCTAGAAATACGCGCTTCAGTCCGTGACGCCCGTGGGTGCCCACCACGACCACGTCGGCATGGGAGGTGTTGATGCGCTCCAGGATCTGCCCGGCGACATCACCCAGACCGATGATGTTATCGACTAATGTCGTCGTGCACTTTACGCCGGCCTGTTCGGCCGCGCCTGAAGCGTCGCGCAAGAGATTCTTACCGTACTCCAACAGTTCCGGAATGATATCCGCTCGGACACCGTAACCGCTGTCGTACTGCAAGAACGAGTAGTCAATTACGTGCACGACTTCCAGTTGCGCGCGGCATGCCGCCGCGAGCCGGATCGCCTCAGTCAGCGCACGCAAGGCGCAGGCGCCACCGTCAACAGCGACAAGAACATGGTGATACATCAACCGTCTCCTGATCCATTCGCCCGACAAGCTTTCCATCAGATGCAGCGTGTCTCCGGTGGCGCCGCACCATCGCTGGCAACGGCATCAACGAAGGTGATGAAGGTTTGCGTCGAATTCCGCTGAGGTCTGCGTGCAATAGCGGCGCATGCCCGGCAGACCACGGGGTTGTAAAGCTGTCCTCCGTAAGGCCCGGATGTTGGCGGGCCACGTCTTCGGTGACACTCAGCGCCAATACCTGTGGAGCACGTCTTGCTGCTCCTTCGTCAGCACCGCCTCCATGCGCTTGTGTGCATCGACTGTCGAGTCATACATTTGGCTGCGCAGCTTGCCGATGGTCTTGTAGGCGTCGTCGATGGCGGCCTCGTCCGGCTTTTGTGCGCCGTAAAGGTCGCGCAGCCGCGCCTGCTGATCCATCATGGCGCCTACGGTAGTCCAATGCGCCTTACGCGTGTCGTCGGCGATGCGATTGATCTTCGCGCGCTGTTCGTCAGACAGGTTCATGCCCGGAATGCGCGTCCAGTGCTGCGCACCCATGCCCATCCCGTGGCCCTCACCATAGCCCCCCATCATGCCGGGACCCATACCTCCCCCTATCATGTCGGGGCCCATGCCGTAACGGCCATGCATCCCATAGCCGGGCCCACGCGTGCAGTCGTTCGTGCCGCGCGCTGCCGGAGCGGGCGGCGCCGCCATCGCCACGATGGCAATCGACGTGAGACAAAGGCCAACGGCCTGCCGGATAGCGGACTTCGATGTGTAATGCTTGGACATGACGTCTCCTAGCGTTGGCAATTGCGGTCACCGACTGGCCGCCCGGCGTTGGCGCCCGCATAAGGCAACCCCGCTTCGATGGGCAAGGTCATGTCCCTCGACCACTCGTTCCACGATCCAAGATAGAGGCGTACGTCCTGTATGCCGGCCTCTTCCAGCGCCACGAAGGTGTTCGACGCACGAGCGCCTTTGAAGCAGAACACAACAACGGGCGTATCGCGGCGAATTCCCACCGTGGCGCATTCGGCCAGGATTTCCTCGGCCGACTTGAACCGCGGCCCCGTGGCAGACGGCTTCATCATGCGATACCACTCGATCCAGACGGAATGCGGGATGCGACCTTTGCGGGGACAGAAGTCTTTGCCGTACGGCGAGGAACTCGCGCCGATCCACTCGTCGACATCACGCACGTCGAGCTTCACGATGCGCGGGTCGTCGACGATGCGCTTCATTTCCGCCAAATCCACGAGCAGACCGGTGTCGTCGTCCGTGATGGGAAAGGTCGCCCTGACAGGTGTGAAAACCTCGGTCGTGCTCGGCAGGCCTTCCGCACTCCACGCCTGGTAGCCACCATGCAGTACCTTGATCTTGTCGCGCGGATAACCCAGATATCTGAGCAGGATGTATCCGCGGCACGATTGGCCGAACCCCGTGGCCATCGCTTGCTCGTAGACGACGGCTGTTTCATTGCCTGACAAGCCCGCTTTGCCGAAGGCCGCCGCAAAGGTAGCGCGCAGCGCCCTGAGGCCTTCGGGTGTGGTGGTTGCAAGATAGGTGAATATTTCGTGGATGCTCACCGCGCCCGGCAAATGCGCCTCCGCATAATGGGCCGCATCTCGGGTATCGATTAGCACAACCGCCTCCGATCGAAGTGCTTCGTCGAGTTCGGCAGGAGAAATGAGTACGCTGTCACGCATGGTGGGATCCCTTCTTCGGTATGGGGACGCGACGTCCGTACGGCCGGGAACCGTACCGTGTAGGAATGGCTTGACGGCCAAGGCTTTGCGTAGCGACCTGTCAGTTCCGATTCTGGGATAGCAGGCAGGCCTGTGGTTGATTTGTGTCAACCCAAGCTCGACCTATGATCAGCCCACGCTCAAACGCTCGCCACACCCGATTTCGCCTGTTCGATCAGCTCGAACACCATCATGCCTGCGAGCATGGCAAGGACGAAACCAGCGGCCTTCGGATATCCCGCACCCAACGCCACCAATGCGGGCCCCGGGCAGAAGCCCGCCACTCCCCAGCCGATTCCGAAGGTGGCACTGCCGAGGATCAGGCGCCATGTGATCGACGTGTTGGAGGGCCACTGCATCGGCAGCCCGAGCCAACAACGTGTGCGGCGCCGGGCGAAAAAAAACCCCAGCGAGGCCAGCACGATCGCGCCGAGCATGACAAAAGCGAGCGAAGGGTCCCACACGCCGGCAAGGTCCAGAAACGCCAGGACCTTGGCAGGGTTCGCCATGCCCGACATCATCAGACCGAGTCCGAATACCAGTCCGGCTATCCACGCAGTGATCATGCCCATCTCAGGCTCCCAGTAGATGACGTTTTACGAAAACGGTCAGGAGGCCCGCTGCCATGAAGGTGAGCGTGCCGACAATTGATCGCGCCGAACCGCGCGAGATGCCGCACACGCCATGCCCGCTTGTACATCCGCTTGCGTATCGCGTGCCGATGCCTACGAGAAAGCCGGCCACCAGAACTTGGAGCCAGCCAGCCTCGATGTCGGCAACGGGAGGATGACCCGCAAAACGGCCCAGTATGGGTGCGCTCAGCAGCCCAGCAAGGAAAGCAATACGCCACCCCATGTCACGGCGCGTCACGCCCAGCAATCCGCCCAGGATACCGCTAATGCCGGCAATGCGGCCGTTGAAGAGAATCAGCACCGTGGCCGCCAAGCCGATAAGCAGGCCGCCGCCGAACGACAGTAACGGAGTGAAATGATCAAGATCCAGCGTCATGATTTCCCGAATCGGTAATTCGCCCCTGCGCTGCGGCATATCAAGAAGCACGAGCGGTTACCGCAGGCGCAATCGGCTCGTGTCGAGGTGCGACCTCCCAGGCGCCAAGAATATACAGCAGCGTCGATTACCGCTGCCAGATGCGTCCGGCAGGACCGCGAATTGGCTTTACAGCCGAGACCCAGGCATATGTCACCGGCCGTGCGCGGATTCGCCCTTCACCAGAATGACGGGGCACGGTGCATGGGCGATGACACGGCCCGCCACGGAGCCGACGATGGCATCGAAAAATGCTCCCCGGCCGTGGGTGCCCATCACAATGGCTGACGCATCGACGGAACGTGCTAGCTCGACGATGCGGTCGGGCGCGAAGCCGGTCAGCGCGTGCTGCTCGAACGATACGCCGCCGAGGTTGAGGATATCGGCGGCCGAGCGCAAAGTCCGGCTGCTTTCGTCCGCGTGCCATGCGGCCAGCTCGGTGGCGCTAATGTATGACTTCACCTCACCCGACACGTCCGGCATGCAATGAACCAAGTGGACAAGCAATGGACCCTTGAGCAATTCTCCGGCGGCCACAAAGTGCGCCGCCGCATCGCTGTACGTTGACCCATCAGCGGCAAGTACGATGGATTGCATGGCAGGCTCCTTGAGTCGAGAACGGCAACGTGCCGCACTTCACTGAGAATGGGGTGTTGTCGCGACACGGTGATTCTTTGGTCCGTCGCGTCGGTCCCGTGTTGAACAGATAGGTGACGAATTCTGCCGGAATTTGGTCTGGATTAAGGGATACGTGGTCTTCGTGTGGTCCAGGGTAGCGGTGTCGTTCCGATCGTCGGATCATCGGCATGCCGGAATGGATGCGACCAAGAGCAATTTCAAGGGACAGGAGGATCATCCTTCATCCCGACCAGAGAATGCCGGCGAAGGATACCTTGGTCGTCGAAGACCAGGACCAAGCTGTACTTAGCGGTCGATGCGGCTTCCCTGCGCCGCATCGGCACATAACCCTGCTTATTGCGGTCGACTTGATAGATCATGACGCGACCACCTTCCCACACCGCGCTTGGCTCGGCCAGTTTCATGTACACGTCCTCCCGGGTTGTCACGCCGTCCTGCAGGAACGTCAGAAGCTGTGGATCGCCTGGCGGATAGCTAGCGCAAGCGGCGAGTATCGCCAATAGGATCACGATGGCACTTCGACTGGCCCAGATCGTTTTCATCATCAATCATCTCTTTTCAAAGCGTCCGGCACCGCAAACTGTGCCGCCTCGCCGCAATCCTCGTGTCACTCAAAGCTACATACCGAATCGAAAGTGCCCACTGTGCAGCAGAACGTTGTATGCCCCGGTCATCTCGAACAGGCCACGGGCCATCGTCTCGATGGCCCCCCTGTGCTTTTGATAGGCCACGAACAAGTCTTCCGGTCGACATGATCGCGCGCCGAAGTGGTCCTCCAGGGCTTCGGCGGTAATGCCATAACACGCTTGCGCGCCATTTACGCGCGCTTGGCACTGAAGGCTGGGGCCTGCCGAGCAGTAAGTCGGCAACATTCCTGAAAACTCGATTGCGCTCATGATGTGTTCGGCGATACGTAGCCGTACCCGGAGACGTCACCTTACCTAGCCTAGGCGTTAGCCCAATCGGTGATTTGATTCATCGCAAGGGCGCATGGATCGCGCCACGCCACGCGAGGGTTGCGCGTCTTTGTCTCGTGGTGAGCAGCATCGACCCCGCAACTGATACCGTTGGCGACAGTCCTTCGTGCCTCCGAACGTTGCACGGCAATCGCTTTGCGTTGCGTCAACGGCCACCGCCCACGCGGACATAAAGTGAGAATTAACGCGGCAACGCAATCACATAGCGGAATCGATCATGAGCTTCCTCGGCACTCGCCGCTCCTGGGTCAAGATCACGATCCTCGCTGCCTCTACCGCATTGGCTGGCCCGGCCTGCGCTCAAGCGTCGACAAGTACGCCCAAGGCCGCTCCGCAGCAGGGCGCCACCAGCATTCCTTACCTCTCGGGGGGCATCGGCGCCGACGATGTGGCGCGCATGCGCTCGCTTGCGCCGCAGTTCAATGTGCACCTGCGATTCCAGGATCGATCGGATGGCGCATCGCTTTCGGACGTCAAGGTGCTGCTACTCAATGCGCGACACGAACGCGTCCTGCGCGTGGTGAGCGAGGGACCGCTGCTGTATATGCGGGTGCCGCCCGGCCAATACTATCTGGCGGCGGTGTACCAGGGCATCATCCAAGAACTCGCGTTGATCGTCGGCCGCAAACCGATAGACCTGACCATCTCGTTCACGATGAATAGCGAAGAAGGCACCTGGCAGTACTGCATGGGCCAAGCAGATCTGTGCGAAAGCACCGTACTTTAAGTGCGCGGCTGATCAAAGACGACAAATAGGGCGAACAACAGGGGTGGCCAAGGCTTGGGATTGATCAACGAAACAACACGTTCGGCATCACTCCTTGACGGGCCACTGCGCCGGCGTCATGGATCGCGCCCGGCTGCGGTACCAGACGATGAACTCAGAGATGGAACTGCAAAGGCTGGGTTTAGCGATGACCTGGAATGCGACCCGCTGTCATGACGCGTGCGATCGGCGAGTCTCCGACGCGGGGGCACCCGCTTACATGTTGGGAAGCCTGGAGTGGGACGGGGCGAGGTCAGTCACGTAGCGTCGTCGATGCCTTCACAATTGATCGTCGTCAAACAGTTATGGGTTTTAGCGCACTAACTATTTCCCAGTGGCTATCTTCACAAGGCAAAAGACGAGACGCACAAAGTTGCCGCTGCCAAGGGGAGACATGCCATGTTGAGTGCCCATGAAATTGCTGCGTTGATGGTGCTGGGATCGCTGGGGTCGTGCCGCGATATCGACCCGCACGATCTGGCCGCGCTTGCCACCTGTCGTTTGATCAACATGGCCAACGCACGGTCGACAGCATCTCCCACAGTGCACGTTACCCCGGCCGGCTACCGAGTGCTGGGCGCCGTTCACCGCGCCTCATCGGTGCGAGTCAGGCAACCCTGACAGCGGCGCCGGCAAACCTGACGCACCGCACAGCCCCTTTCCCACGTCCCACATGGCAATTGGGCGACGCGTTTGCCGGCATCCGCTGATAGTTGCATGAGTCCCGCATGACCAATACTCCAGCCACACCCCGGCAACGCCGCGCGCGAAGTTCATAAAGCAACAGGCCGCACGCGTCCGTGCCATCGGTGCCAACCGGCGGGAGATGAAAATGAACAATCTGGGCATGGCAATGGGGCCAGCGGCAACCCACCGGGCGCCGCAGGCGCTTCACGAAGGCACGCACGTTATCACGCCGCGACGCTGGTACTGTCATCATGGCATTTACATCGGCAACGGACAGGTAGTGCATTACGCGGGATTCAAGTCACTGCTGCGCCGAGGCCCCGTGGAGTGCACCACGCTCGACACTTTTGCCGACGGCCACGGAATCGAAGTTGGCACCGTGCAGCATGCGCGGTACGGCGGCGCCGACGTGGTACGTCGCGCCACGTCGCGGCTGGGCGAGGACGCCTATCACCTGCTGCGCAACAACTGCGAGCATTTCTGCAATTGGTGTGTACATGGCACGCCAACCAGCATGCAGGTCGAGCGATTGGCACACGATCCGCTTCGCGCCCTGCTAGCAACCGCGTGCCTGCTGCATGCGTGGATTTGGGCGCGCGTGTACGCGGGCCGCGGCGCGCCCATCCACATGCTAGGGCCGGTCAGTGGAATGTGGATCGGAGCGTGGCAACGGAATCTCATTAACGCTCATCGCGTGGTCTCCCCTGCCGGACGGATCTGGATGCGCTTCTGCGGCGTTGCTTCCTTCTTGGGCAGCGCTAGCCGCAGGACGCCGTCGGCGTAGGTCGCATCCACCTTCGCTTCGTCAATGTCAGCATCCAGCGTGAAGGCGCGGCGCATCGCACCGCTGTAGCGCTCGTGGCGAATCACACGTTCCCCGTCTCGCTGCTCGGTCGTGCGGTCGACCTTGGCGGCTATCATGACCGTGCCGCGATCGACGTCGATATCGATGTCCTCCGGTTTCACACCGGGCAACTCAGCGGTCACCGTGTAGCTGCCATCGGACTCCGTCACATCGACCTTGAATACCGTGCCGACGTCGGCTGTCCCGCGGAACGCGCGTAGCATGCCCTGCATCATGTCGCTGATCGGCTCGATGGAAAGCGGGTCGTAATGTCTGAGGCTGGTCATCGTGGACTCCTTCATTGGATCGCCGGCAAATCCGGCTGTCTTTAGCATGGCAGCCCACCACGACTGGCCTTTGCGTTGCGTCAACCACTGCGGCGCCGGTTTGCCAGACCAGCATTCAATAAGACACCGCAGCCTGTCGTGTTGGCCAGAGACGCTCGACACCGATCACAGCCGAGTGACAGCTCCGACCAACTATGTGCGCCATGATGCATAGGCGCACCATTCATGTGCGGAGTATGTGAGCGGGTGGGCACCCTTCTCGCGTGCGCCGGGTCGCGCGGGCGTTACGTATCTTCTATATTCTGATCAGCAGCCCGTGATCAGCAGACTGCTGCCGTCTTAGGAAAAAGAAGAATCATGCCTTCGGCATTGAGCGTCCCTTAAGAGTGGCCCGACATGACCCGAGACACGCCCCTTCGCAGCGATGCGACGCACCTGCCCGCGCAGATCTCGGGCAACGAGGCATGTCTGGCAGCCATTGTGCGGACTTCCATGGAGGCCATCATCTCCATCAACGAACAGCAGCAGATCGTGCTGTTCAACCCGATGGCCGAGACGCTTTTCGGGATTGCCGCAGGGGATGCCATCGGCAAGACCCTCGACCTCCTGCTGCCGGAGCGTTTTCGCTCCGCTCACACCCTGCACGTGCGCCGCTTCGGTGTAACGGGGGTCACGGATCGGCAGATGGGGCTGCAGCGTACGCTCTATGCGCTGCGCCGCGACGGCAGCGAATTCCCCATCGAGGCATCCATCTCGCAGACAAGCGACGGCCAGGGCCGCAAGCTATTTACCGTTGTGCTTCGCGACATCACCGAGCGTGTGCGAGCGGAAACCGCATTGCGGCGCTCGCGCGAGGAATTGCAGGCGCTCTCCGACAGCATCCTGGCAAAACGCGAGGAAGAAAAACGCCGCGTCGCCCGCGAGTTGCATGACGACATCGGGCAACGCCTGAGTGCGCTGAAGATGGACCTTGCCATGCTGGAGAGCGAACTGCGCGAAGTCGACACGGCGTCGCCTTACCTCAGTCGCGCCGCTGCCATGCATGGCAGCATCGATGCCGCCATCGCCGCAGTCCGGCAAATCTCCGCAGACCTTCGCCCCGCCCTGCTCGACGAACTGGGGCTGGCGGCGGCACTGGACTGGCTGACCAAGGATTTCAGCCGCCGCTACGGCCTGACGATCGAATTAGGCGCCCCCGATCATCTTGACGTAAACGAACAGGAGGCGACGGCGGTTTTCCGAATCGTGCAAGAGGCGCTGAACAACGTCGTGCACCATGCACAGGCCAATCGCGTGTGGATCGCCCTGGACCGGCAGGCCGGCGAACACGTGCTCCGCGTGCGCGACAACGGCAATGGCTGGGACGGCGCGCTACGCGATCGCACGCGACGCTCGTTCGGACTGCTTGGCATTCGCGAACGAGCCCGTCTGCTTGGCGGAACGCTGGCGCTGACGCACGCGCCTGGGCAAGGATTCGAGCTATGCCTGCGCTTTCCCATGCGCGCCACCGAGACGGAGTAAGCCGATGATACGAGTGGTCATTGCCGACGATCATGCCGTGGTGCGCAACGGCTTGCGCCATATTCTGGAGCGCGAGGACGACGTCGAGGTCGTGGGCGAAGCCGCCAAGGGTTCCGAAGTGCCACAGGTGTTGCGCGAGACCACGCCCGATGTGATTCTGCTGGACCTGTCGATGCCAGGGCGCAGCGGCCTTGAGCTGGTGCGGCATGTCCGCACCGAGTATCCGGCCAGCCGGGTGCTGGTCTTGACCATGCATGCAGAGGAGCAGTATGTGGTACGCGCATTCCGGGCTGGCGCGGCCGGATACCTGACCAAGGACAGCGCCGCCAATGACCTGATCGCGGCGTTGCGCAAGGTGGCCACGGGCGGCACCTATGTCAGCCCCGAGATGGCGGAAAAGCTGGCGCTCGGCGTGCAGGAGCAAACCGATGCACCGCATGCCAGCCTGTCCGACCGCGAGCTGGAGGTGTACCGGCGCATCGTCAATGGCGAATCGCTGACGGAAATCGCCGAGGCCCTGTGCGTGAGCGCGAAAACCATCAGCACCTACAAGATGCGACTGCTGGATAAACTCCAGCTTCGCAGCGACGCCGCGCTGGTGCGCTACGCCATCGAGGCGAACCTGTTTCCCGGAGAATCACCGCCCTAGTACCTGTCATTCGACTTACCTGCGAGGTGTGGCGGCTGTGTGCTGGCCGGCGCGCGAATCAGCAGCACGGGCTTGTTGGTCTGCGCCAGCACGCCTTCGGACACGCTACCCATGATGGCCCGCCGCAAGCCGCGATGCCCATGCGTACCCATAACGATCAGGTCGGCTGGCCAGGAGTTTGCACGCTCGACAATGGTCTCCGAGATGTTGCCGCGGCCAAGGGGACGCTCCACGAGTTCCTTGATACAGGTAACGTCGGCGTGAGAGCATCGCTCGGCGGCCAGGTCCAAGGCCCGTTCGCCACCCCGCACAAGCTGGCTCAGCACCTTGGCGGTATCAGTCGTACCCGCGGCATCGAACAATTCGCTATCGTCAACCACGTACAGCAGCTTGATCGCAGCCTGGCATACGCGCGCCATGCCGATGGCCTGCGACATTGCCAAGTCCGCCGAATCGCCACCATCCACCGCCACCAGGATTCTTTCGTACATGATCGGGACTCCGCTTGGGTCATCGTGCTTTCGAGATTAGGACGCCTAAACCCATCGCACTTGATCTGCCGCAACGGCTTTGATCGATCGACTCAGTCCGCTCTCGTTTGACTTTTCGCAACGGTTCTCCCACGTCATGACATAGATTTGACGCGTGCCCAATGTCGAGGCACTGGCGAGGGTGCGGATGGAGATCTCAGCTATCGTGGTCCACGTGGATGCGTCAACGCACGCCACGGCCCGGCTCTCCCACGCCGTCGCCCTGGCCTGTGCATTGCCTGCAACGCTTGTGGGCCTGTTGCCACAGCGCGGCCTGACGCCCGACGCGGCGTTTTTTGCCGATTGCGAATCTAGCCGCGTGGCCTTCGAAACCGCGACGGCAGGCGCCCCCATTGCCGTGGACTGGCGCGTGGGAGAAGGCACGTCACTGGAAGCCATGCAATGCGAAGGCCGCCTGGCTGACTTGATCATCGTCAGCCAGCCGTGCGCTGGCGAGGCCCATCGCCTGGTTGACACACCCCCTTTTGCCGAAGGCACGATCCTGGAGGCCGGACCACCGGTTCTTGTTATTCCACGGACGCACGACGCCGCCCCCACGCAGGCGTGGCCCTATCCGCGCGTGATGGTGGCGTGGAGTGGCACGCGCGAATCGGCGCGTGCGATGCGCGACGCGCTGCCGCTCCTGCGCCGCGCGCAGCATGTCGCGCTTGTTTGCTGCATCCCCGTCTCCCGACACCGCCACACCAATCTGGCGCCGGCCAGCTACGCGCTGACGTGGCTGGCGCGGCGGGGCGTTCGCGCCTGTCTGATCGGACTTAGGGGCGATGCACATGCGTCACCAGGCAACGCCTTGCTGGCCACCGCGCGGACGGCCCGCACCGACTTGCTGGTTTGCGGCGCGCCGGCAAGCGACAAAGCAGTCGGCAAGCTGGGAGGCATCGCCAGCACCCTGCTCGAGCAATCCACAATCCCGGCTCTGTTCGCACGCTAGCGATGCGCGTGCCGACGCTGCCCGCGTCCTTTGGAACCCCGAGGAGCCAGCAGATTCGCAAACGTAGCGTGGCTCGTCTCAGTGTGCCAGCAGCACGGGGATTGTCATCGAAGTAAGGATGGTCTTGGTCACGCCGCCAAGCACGAGTTCGCGGAAGCGTCCGTGCCCGTACGCGCCCATGACCAGCAGGTCGGCTTGCACATCGGCGGCGCGCGACAATATCAGGTCGCCTATGGCAGCATCGCTCGTACCGGGTTCGCACTCGGTGCTGACGTCGGCGCCCACATCGCGCAGCACACGGCACGCGACTTCAAGTGGCGCCGCATCGGCGCGTGTGACGTGCTGGGTCGGATTGGCATGGAGCAGGTGCACCGTGCCACCTGCCAGCAGCGGCAATGCATCGTGCAGGGCACGGGCGCATTCCTTGCCGCCATCCCACGCCACCAGCGCGCGGCGGCCCACGGTCAGCGCCGGCCCAGCGTAGGGCACCACCAGGACGGGCCGACCCGACTCCAGAATGATCGATTCGAGAAACTGTGGCGCCACCACGGTCTCGGGTTCACTGGCATCGATTTGCCCAACCACCAGGAGTCCGGCCTCCTTGACTTCCCTGAGCGTCTGACGCACCGGGTCGCCATGCAGGCTGCGCCATTCCGCAGATGCCGACTCGCGCCATACCGTCGACTCGAATCGTTGCTGCAGCGTTTCGTGCTGGCGCTCACGCCGGGCCCGATCCTCCTGCAGAACGGTGGCGGCGTGCCCCACGTGATAGAACCACTGTGGATCGGCGGCAAACGTGGCACAAACGCCTATCAGGCGGCAACGCTGGGCGATGGCGATTTGCACGGCCAACTTCGCGCGGAGCATCGCGCGCGAGCTGGCGTCTATATGCACGAAGATGCTGGGATAGGCGAGCATGGCTTGATCTTCTGGCCTCTGCGGCGCGGCCGCCTAGTGGGAAATGAGCAGTGGCACTGGCGTGTTGTTCAGCAACGTGCGGGTCGTGCCGCCGATCATCAGCTCACCAAGCCTTGAATGGCCGTAGCCGCCAGCCACCAGCAGGTCGGCCGATTCCCGCAGCACCTTCTGCAGCAGGCAACCGGCGACCGATGACGATTCTTCCACCGCCAGCGTCGCACGGACACCGTGCGTGCCCAGCCAGCGCAGCAGTTCTCCGTCGCCGTGCTGCCAGAGCCCCTTGCTACCCATCACCACCACGAGGATCACGCGATTGGCGCGTTTTAGCAGCGGTAGCGCATCGCTGAGCGCGCGAGCTGCCTCGCGCCTGCCGTTCCACGCCACCACGGCGGTATTGATCGTCGACAGCCGCGCCTGGGCCGGTACCACTAGCAAAGGCCTCCCCGCGTTCACCAGCGCATACTCGGCGGCCGACGCCATCAAAACGGGCAGGTCGCTGGGCGCGCCCGGCAGGCCGGGCAGGATGATGTCGCTGGCCATGCCATGCGCGGCAAGCGCCCAGCCGGCATCCTGCTCCACCAGAAGGTGCATGTAATCAGTCGGCGTACCGTGGCGCGCGCAGGCATCGGAGAGCGCCTGCGTACCGGCCTGCTCCACACCGCGCAACATGTCGGCACGCATGGCCTGATAGCGCATTGCCTCCGAGCCCGCGCTGCGATACGGATCCAGCATCGGTCCGGTGGCGCTGAGTCCGATCACGCGCCCATTGGCGTTCGCCGCCAGGGTAAATGCCGCATCCAGCCGCGCCTGAGTCGCCCCATCGTCAGCCAGATCCACCAGTACTGTCTTGTAAGCCATCGCCATGCCCTCGTACGCTGTTGCACCGACTACAGTCAAAGGTAATCAGTGCAGGATTGCGACACTTGCGCCAGATCAAGTCATAGCGCGTAGCGGATGCGACGATCGATCTAACCCGCCGTTGCGCGGGTAAGCACGACAAGGAACGCTACATGGATGCCAGCATGCAGGCCATGATCTTCGACGGGCACACGCTCGACGCGCAGCGCGTGCCTGTGCCCACGCCAGGTGCCGGCCAGGTGCGCATCCGCGTGCTGGCCTGCGGGGTATGCCGCACGGACCTGCATGTGATCGACGGAGATCTTTCTCATCCAAAGCCGGCGCTGATCCCAGGCCACGAGATCGTGGGTCGCGTCGAAAAGCTGGGCGAAGGCGCGGCCGGGGTGGCCCTCGGCGACCGGGTGGGCGTGCCGTGGCTGGGCCATACCTGCGGCGTCTGTCGCTTCTGCGCCAGCGGGCGCGAGAACCTGTGCGACGCGCCGCTGTTCCACGGCTACACCTGCGACGGCGGCTACGCGGAATACGTGCTGGCAGACGCGCGTTATTGCTTCCCGATTCCAGACACCTACGATGACACGCAGGCCGCGCCATTGCTGTGCGCCGGCCTGATCGGCTACCGCACGCTGCGCATGGCTGGAGACGCGCAGCGCCTTGGCATCTACGGCTTTGGCGCGGCCGCGCACATTGTCACGCAGATCGCCGTGGCGCAGGGCCGCACGGTCTATGCCATGACAAGACCCGGCGATACTTCGGCGCAGGCGCTGGCCACTCAAGTCGGCGCGGTGTGGGCAGGCAGCAGCCTGGACCCGCCACCAGCCTTGCTGGACGCCGCCCTGATCTTTGCACCGGACGGCTCGCTGGTACCCGCTGCACTGGGAGCCACGGACAAGGGAGGCGTGGTCGTATGCGGCGGCATCCACATGAGCGATATTCCGTCGTTTCCGTATCGGCACCTTTGGGAAGAGCGGCGCATCGTATCCGTTGCCAACCTCACGCGCGAAGATGGTGTGGGGCTCATGAACGTGGCCGCAAGCCTTCCAATTCAGGTGCACACCACGGTTTATCCGCTGCGCGATGCCGACAAGGCGCTGGAAGACATGCGCGCAGGACGGCTTGTTGGCGCCGCAGTCCTTCGCATCTGATCGGGCGATGGCGCGGGGGCCCCGCACCACCGCACCGCTACTGCGGCAGCACCCGGATGTCGTCTACGACCTTCGTCGCGCCGGGAGCGCTCCACGCGGCGTTGAACGCCGCCTGACGTTCGGCCAGCGACGTGACATGCCCCGACAGGGTAACCACGCCATCCTTGACGACGACCTTCACATGTCGCGCATCTTGCGCTGCCTGACGGTGCAAGGCGTCCTCGATGCGCCGCTGCACGTCGGGCGCGCTGGTTCGGGGCCGCAGCACAATCTGATTCACGATGCCTCGCACACCATTGAGCAGGCGCACCGCATCGGCGGCGGCACGACGTTGATAGTCCCAGTCGACCTCGCCCGAAAGCGTCACCATGCCACGCTCCACTACCACGCCGAGTTGGCCAGCAGCCACGACTGAATTCCAGGACAAAGCGTTTTCGACGGCCCACGCGATATCGGCATCGGTTCGCACAACATCACCCGGCAGCACCACGTCCAATTCCACGGCAAGTGCGCGTACACCCGCCACGCGTCGCGCAGCCCGCTCGACGCAACGTTTGGCGTGGAATGAACGGGGATTCCCGCTGAGCGTGACGATGCCATCCTTCACCTGCACCCCCACCTCTCGTTCGTCGACTTCCGGGTCCCAGGCTAGCTCGTCAAGCACGTCCTGCTTTAGTTGAATATCGCTTTTCATCATTCCCTCCTTTGCCTATCCGCGTCCTGCCTCTCAGTGACTCTAGGCGTAACTCGACGGGCGGCTTTGCGTTGGCGCAAGGCCGCACCGGGCGCGGCGGCGCCCATTCCACGAGCAAGGGCGTGTCAGGTTTTCCTGACACGCCCCCAGAACAATCTGACCCGCCTCTCAGCCACGGCTGATTTCGGCCGAACCGGCCGTGATCAATACTTCAGGCAAATCGGGAGACACCGAATACTGACGCTGGCATGCAGCCAGCGAATCGACCAGCAAAAGGGGATGACATGCAGCACCAAGCAGTAGAATTTCGCACGGTCGTGCCTCCGCCCTACCCTGAACCCTACGCGCCAGCGCAGTTCATGGCCCAGACACCCAGATGTGTCCATTGCAGCCTGCGGCCGCTCTGCCTGGCGGCGGAACTCGACACCGATGACATGCCCCGACTCGAGTCGATCATCGGACGGTGGCGCACGGTGCATCGTGGAGACTACCTATTCCGCGTGGGCGACAAATTCCAGTGCCTCTATACGCTGCGCTCAGGATCGTTCAAGGTCGTAGCAGGCCACGAGGAAGGTGTCGAGCACGTCACGGGCTATCTGTTGCCGGGCGACATGCTCGGGCTAAGTGCCATCTCCAGTGACCAATACGATTGCGATGCCATTGCACTGGAAGACAGCACCGTGTGCGTGATCCCGTTCTTACCGCTGGAACAGCTTTGCCGCGACATGCGCGGCGTACAGCATCAATTGCACAAACTGCTGAGCCAGGAGATCGTGCGCGAATCCCGCCAGACCACGCTGCTGTCGGGCATGCCATCGGAGCGTCGGGTCGCGGCCTTCTTGCTCAACGTTTCGCGGCGCCTGCGCGCCAGGGGCTACTCGGCACATGCTTTCACACTCCGGATGACGCGCGAGGAAATTGGCAGCTACCTGGGCATCAAGCTGGAAACGGTCAGCCGTACGTTCTCGCGCTTCCAGCGCGAGGGGCTGATCCGCGTGGACGGCAAGAAAATCGAGATCTTCGATCTGGATGCGCTGGCGCAGGTCTGAGCGTCACGCAGCGCGCACGACCCACGCCGGCACGCCGCCGGCCCGGCGTGATCGAACTCGCCCACTAACGTGCCACAGCCGCACAGCGCCGTGGCTCTTGGTCTCGTGCTGGCCAAGCTCGAAGAATTATGCGCGCTACGCGCTAGTGCCGTGGCACCCACTCCAGATGTGGCATTCCAAGTAAATGCCGCGATTTTCGTTTCGCAACTTTATCGGGTGGCATTTACTTGTTTCTCCCCTACTCCAGCAAATACTTCTGCCGGTACTCGGGCATCGTCACTCGCCACTTCAGCTCGTGTTCGATGCGCTGGCGTAACGCGTCGCTGGCCGCTGGCTCGCCATGCACGACGAACGTCTGACGCGGCGGACACTCGAACCCCTTCAGCCAGGTCATCAACTCGTCGCTATCGGCATGGGCCGACAGATTCTCGATTTGAGCCACTTCGGCGCGGATGTCGATGTCCTTGCCATGCAGCCGGATTTGCTTGGCGCCACTGCACAGGCGAGCGCCGCGCGTGCCGGGAGCCTGGAATCCGGACAGCAGGATGGTGTTTCGCGGGTCCGGGCCGAACGCTTCCAGGTGGTGCACCACGCGCCCCCCAGTAGCCATACCGCTGCCTGCCAGGATGATCTTCGGACTGTGGTCCGAATTCAGGCGTATGGATTCCTCAGTGCTGGTCACGGCATTGGCCATGTTGCAAGCGCCCGCGCAGCTTGCCTCGTCAATGCGTAGTTCCGAGACATGGCGGGCAAAGATCGTCGTCGCCGCGATAGCCATGGGGCTGTTCAGATAAACGGGCACGTCCGGCAGCCGGCGCAACTGCCTGAGCCGGTACAGGCAGTACAGCAACGACTGCGCACGGCCTACTGCAAACGTCGGGATCACGAGCGTGCCGCCCCTGTCGATCGTGCGGCTGACGATGTCGCCCAGTGCGTCGATGGGATCCACGTCGGGATGACACCGGTCGCCGTATGTGGATTCCACGAACAGCCAGTCGGCACGTTTCAGGAAGGCGGGTGCGCGCATCACCGAGTCATTCAATCGCCCAAGATCGCCGGAGAACACCAGGCGCTGCCCGTCGATGTGCAAGGTAACACTGGACGCGCCGATGATGTGGCCGGCGTGACTGAACTCGGCATCGATGTCCGGGCCCACCGGTACGCGTGTGTCGAATCGCACTGCCTCCAGGCGATGCACCGCGCGCTCGGCATCGGCGCGCGTGTACAGCGGCATTGCCGGATCGTGACGCGAGAACCCTCTTCGGTTTGCATACGCCGCGTCCTCCTCGGCCAGCGCCGCGCAGTCGGGAAGCAATACGCCGCACAATTGCGCGGTACCCAGCGTGCAGTACACGCGCCCGCGGAATCCGTTGCGGATCAGCAGAGGCAGGTAGCCACTGTGATCGATGTGCGCGTGGGTCAGCACCACCGCGTGCAAGCTGGCGGGATCCACCGGCAGCGCATCCCAGTTACGCAGGCGCAGGGCTTTGAATCCCTGAAACAGGCCGCAATCCACCATCACGCGGACGCGTCCCGTATCCACGACGTACTTGGAGCCAGTCACCGTATCGGTGGCGCCCAGACATTGCACTTTCATCGATATCTCCCTGTCCATGCCGCGCCATCGCCAACCGGATGCCTTGCGGTGCGCACAGCGCGCAGCAGTATTTTCAGCATGGATCGCACGCAGGGCGGTAGCTTGATTTCCATCAACGTCCGGGCACTTCGCATCCAGAAATGCCTGCGCCGCACATTCGCAGCGGCGATGGCTGTGATCCATGTCCTGCACACTGATCGCCACGCTGAACCTGGTGGGTTCCCCGCTGCTGCATACTCACCAAGCCAGCCTCTCGGCGAGCGCTGCAGGGGAACTGGGCGCCCGTGAAGGCGATGCGGTCGAGGTCACGCACGCGCCAGCCCTGGAATCAATGTGCGCAGTCCGCGCAAAGATTCATGGCTTGGTCATCGACGACGCACAACTGGCCGGCATCGTCACGGACATTGCTGGCGAGCGTTACACGGAAATGCAGATCGCGGCCTTCCTTGCGGCCTGCGCGGGCGGCAGAATGAACGAGCAGGAAGTTATCGGCTTGACCCGCGCGATGATCGGCACAGGGGAGCAATTGCGCTGGGACCGCGGGGTGGTGGCCGACAAGCATTGCGTGGGCGGGCTGCCGGGCAATCGCACAACGCCAATCATCGGGGCAATTGTGGCCGCCGCCGGGCTGACAATTCCCAAGACCTCCTCACGCGCGATCGCATCTCCAGCGGGCACGGCGGACACCACGGAAACCCTGACGCGAGTGACACTGGACGTGCACGAGCTGCGGCGCGTCGTGGGACGCACGGGTGCCGCGCTCGCGTGGGGCGGCGCATTGAACCTGAGTCCGTCCGACGACGTGATGATTCGTGTGGAACGGGCCCTGGATATAGACAGCGACGCCCAGTTGATTGCGTCGATCCTGTCGAAGAAGGTGGCTGCCGGGGCCACGCATGTGCTGATCGATGTCCCCGTGGGGCCCACGGCCAAGGTGCGTTCCGAAGCCGACCTGTTGCGCCTGGAATCCTTAATGCAACGCGTGGCGGCGGCGTTCGGACTGCACGTGATGATGGTGCATACCGACGGAGCCCAGCCAGTTGGTCGTGGCATCGGTCCGGCGCTGGAGGCCCAGAACGGCCACGAGCGGCCCTTCGGCAATAGGCATCTGTTCGGCTGCTGCCAGTCCCTGGCCCGCCGTTGCAGGACATCCGATCCGGCGGCTTCGTGTCCCGTGCGGACGTCGAAGCAGAAAGCAACATGGCGCTGCTTCTTGCTGCTATCGGACCACTTGAGCTTTGGGGAACTGCCAGCTTCCTTTCAGGATTTCCTGGCGCGGTCGGTACATCCGTGCGGTGTAGTTCCAGCCCTCGACGATGGGCAGGCAGTTCGGGATCTTGCCGTCGCATCCGCCGAACTGGACAGTCACCGAACCATCCGCGTTCTTCTTGGCCGTGACGTCATTGACCGAGTAGGCGTTGTAGTTGTTCTTCTCGAAGAAGCCCTTGGCGTTGTACAGGCTGACCGACCAGAACGCATCCACCGGAACGTTGCGTGGCACCGTCAGTTTGTAGATGGTCTTGCCATCGTTCTTTTCTGGCGTGAAGCTGGCGTAGCTCGCGTCCTTGTCCGGATTGCCGCCCCAGCCGGCGGCCGTGCCGATCAGGTGGTGGATGGGGTCGACCTGATCCTTCCTGCCGAAGGAGCGGTCGAAGCCCGAGTGCTTGGCCAGGGCGAGCAGGATGTTGCGAACCTCCTTCAAGCTGGATTCATCCCAGTTGGGCAACTCGAGCTTGCCGGTGTTCTTTTGGTCAAGCTTGATCGCGTCCTGCAGTTTGTGGACCGCCTCAAGGTCCTTGGGGTCCGCGGGATCCACCAGGGTGCGGACGGCCACGAAGGCATACCGCGTTCCCATGTTCTTCTGCGTGATCGCGCGTGGCTTGTTGTCGTACGCGACGAACTGCACGTAATGGTCTTCATTGAGCACCATCAGCGACATGAAGCGCTTGCCCGCGTTGGGCAGGGTGACTGTGGCGGGACCGGCCGCCAAGTCCAGAACCGCGAACGAATAGAGCGTGTCGCGGTTCATCCGGATGACGGTCTGGTTCTCGACTGAGGCAGGTTCCCGCGAATGATGGAACTTGCCGAGTCCACCGGCCACCTTGGCATTGCTTGCCAGGTAATTGTCCGTCTCCGCGCGGGTGAAGTTGTCGACCGTCACCGGAACGCTGCCCTGCGCCAGAGCGGCGCCGGACAGAACGGAAGTCAGAGCGCCTGCGGCAACCGTCGCAAGTACGGTTCGAATAAAGTCGAATGGCATGGGACGGATGAGACGGATGGGTGAAGACAGTCCGATAGTGGCAGACAAATGCATCAATAAGCAAGTCGTGGACACTCGATCCGACCGTACCATCTTCGGCGGCGATCTCGACACCGCAGGCGACCTCGAGCCAATAACCGGTTTGCAGCGGAGAGGTGCCGTTCTGGCCCGGCTCGAAGAAGTTCGGCAACGGATCGGTGACGCGCCGATGGCGTCCAGCCCGCCCGGCTGGAGCGGTTTGGCCAACCCGGCTCCGCGCCAGTTGAGCCCGCCGGCTCGCTGCCCGCCGCGTCGAGCCGGCTCTGGCGCGCCATGTCGACTGACCCGGCCCAGGACCAGATCGTGCTGCAGACCAGCCCGGACATAGGAATGTTCAGCGTCAACGCGTATCCGGTGGATGCCACCCAGCCCGTGCAGGCCTATTCCCTGCAAGGTTGCGGCGCCGTGACCCCGTTGTTCGATATGGTAATCATGTCCGGCGGCGGCTTGTTTTATGGGTATGACTGCGGAGGCGGCCTTGTCCAGTCGGGCTATGCCGGCGGCACCATACTGGGGGGCTCGGCGGGTACGCCATTGATCAGCCTGGCCATGATGCCGGACGGTTCGTCGCTGGCCATCGGCACCGACGGTTTTCGTTACCAAGGGGTATGGGCCTGGCCGTGGTTGACGCAGGCGGGCGCCGCGGGTTTTGGCGGGGTGAACTCCGGAATCATCCTGCCCGCCATGACCGCCAATAGCGCCATCTCGGTCGCATGGGACGCTTCGACTGCCATCACCCGATACGTCGCCGACAGCAGCGTCCAAAACATTTACATGGGCGGGGTTGCATTTGCCCGAAAGGCCGACGCCGCCAGCTTCGTGGAAGTCGACGGAGCCGGGCGGTTCACGATCTACCGGCTCAATCCTGGCACGACGGTGGTGAGCTCGACGAAGCCTCTCGCAGGCCCCGCTGGAAGCAGCGTCCCCACCGACTTCGCCGCCGCTGTCGACGCCAACGGCAAGGTGCGTCTCATTGTCCGGATGCCGAATGGATCGACCTGGGTGTACGACGAGCCCTGAGGCAATAGCAAACAGTGCCTGGCGACCGCCGGGCACTCCTCTCTGACCATGTACTAAGTCAGTTCGAACCAAAGCCCGCCGACCGCTCCCGGACAAAGATCGGCCATTCACATTTGAATGGCCGATGACTCAGAAGGGTCGATCAGAGACTATTCAGTCTGCCTGCATGGCGCCCGCACAGTTTGCGCCTCACGCGTCGCCACGGCCGTCCGGTGGCTCCACTCATGAATCCTGTTGTTCAAGCGCCCGCCAGTGATTTGACCAGTTCGTCGAACACCAGTCGCACGCGAGGCGCTACAGGGCCACGTTGGGGCCGGTAGACATAGAGGTCCCACGGACTTGGCTCGAGAGGTTGCATCACGCGCACCAGGCGTCCCGCAGCGATGTGTTCATCGGCCATGAACCCCGCAATCTGGCCAAATGCCAGGCCGGACAGCACCGCATCCAGTTCCGCTTCTGAATCATTGCTGGCGAACGTTGGCGCTGATGGCGTGTACTTGCGTCCCTGCGAGAACATCCATGGCCACGGGCGGCCTGTCGACAAGTCGTTCATGACCGTCGTTGGCAGTGTTTCGAGATCGTGGATGTGCATCGGCGTCCCCCTTCGATCGATCAGGGCGGGCGCGGCAACTACATAAAACCCATGCGCATTGACCTTGCGCGCAACGAACCGGTTGTCTCGCACGGGCCCGAACCGCACGCCAATGTCGATACGTTCGTCCACGACATCAGCGGGCGTGTCGCTCAGACTGAGGTCAATGCGCAGACCGGGATGTGCAATGGCCATGGTTGAGAGCGGTGGGAGCAATCCGATCCGACCCAGCGCTTTCGGCGCGGTAATGCGAACAATGCCAGCGTAGTCCTTGTCCTTGCTGGCTTCGCTTGGGGAGAACATCGCATCGATCAACGCCAGCCGCTCCCGCGCAGTCTGGGCGAGTGCCTCACCGAACGCCGTGATGCGAATATGGCGCGTATTCCGGTGAAACAGCAGCTCTCCCTGCAATCGTTCGAGCTCCTGGACTGCACGCGTCACGGCCTGAGGCGAAATGCCCAGACGGATGGCGCCATCCTTGAAGCTGCCGGCTTCGGCGGCCGCCACAAATATCCGCAACATCTCCAATCGGTTCAGCATCCCAATGCTTCCTATTTATGGAATTCTGAAAGCATATCATTTCCATTTTCTGAAATCGTTGGGTCGCCGATACTGCCCTCATCGCTTCAGTTCTTACGCAAAGGAGATGACATGAGCGCGAACATCGAAGGTAAGGTCGTTGTAATCACCGGCGCAAGCAGTGGTCTGGGGGAAGCCACCGCCCGGCACCTGGCAGCGCGGGGTGCGGCAGTCGTCCTGGCTGCGCGCCGGGTGGATCGCCTGAATGCCATTGCAGCGGAATTGCGTGCGGCCGGCGGGAGGGCCGAGGTTGTGGAGACCGACGTGACCAGGCAGGACGACATGCGCAAGCTGATCGACAGCGCCGTAAGCGCCTTCGGGAAAGTCGACGTGCTCGTCAACAACGCCGGCCTGATGTCGATCGCCCCGCTCAGCGAGACCAAGGTTGATGAGTGGGATCGAATGATCGACATCAACATCAAGGGCGTTCTCTACGGCATCGCCGCCGCACTTCCCGTCTTCCAGAAACAAGGCAGCGGCCACTTCATCAACATTGCATCGGTGGCCGGCATCAAGGTGTTCAGCCCTGGCGGAACGGTCTACAGCGGCACCAAGTTTGCGGTGCGAGCCATCTCCGAAGGCTTGCGCCACGAAGTGGGCGGTGCGATCCGCACCACAACGATCGCACCCGGTGCGGTGGACTCGGAACTGAAGCAAGGCAGCAGCCACGAGGAAAGCGCCGCGTTTGTGAAGGACTTCTACAAGATGGCCATTCCCGCCGACGCCGTCGCTCGCGCGATCACTTACGCCATCGAGCAACCGGCAGACGTGGATATCAACGAGATCGTCCTGCGACCGACCCAGCAGGAGTTCTAAGCCAGCGCCACTGGCGGGTGGTCTGCGGCGACGCGCAGCCACCCGCCAGCCACTCGATGGTTCAGAGACTTCGCTGGCTGTTCTCCACGGGGATCGTGAAACAGAAAGTCGTACCACTGGGATTGCTGTCTGTAACCCAGATGCGCCCTCCATGCGCCTCGACGATTGCTTTGGAAATGGTTAGTCCTAAGCCCATTCCTTCTGACTTGGAAGAGCAAAACGCATCGAAGAGTGATGTTGAAATGCTGCTGCTGATTCCAGCTCCGGTATCACCTACTTCGAACTGAACAAAATCTGGATCGGTCGCATGGACCGCGACGGACAGCTCGCGCCTCATATCAGATGGCGAGCCTTCTATGGCATGAAGGCCATTTGCCAAAAGATTCCCAAGAACTTGTTGAATCTGAATTCTGTCTGCGAAAACCTCGAGATGCGGATCGATTGTCTTCATGATCCGTATGCCTTTGGCGGCCAATTCAGGGCCAAGGAAAAATAGTACCGCCTCAACGATCTCGTTCGCACTATTCATTGCAGGACGCACTGGCGCTCTCATGATGAACGTCCGAAGCTTCTGTGACACCTCGCTGGTCTTGGTCGCCCATCGCGCTGCGGCTTGAAGCGCCGACGAAGCTTCCGCAATATTCGGCTCGGATCGGTCGATCCAGCTGATTGCGGCATCGATGGAGAGCAGGGTCGACGACAGCGGCTGGCTTACCTCATGCAGTACGGACGCCGCTAACTGACCTACAAGCGAGATCCGCGCGGTATGAGCCATTTCAGCTCGTAGCGCCTGAAGCCGATCGGAGTTCTGCTTGTACTCGGTGACATCAAAAGCGTAAAAATGTAGCCGTCGGTACTTGTCGTCTTCCTCCGGCAACGAGCATCGCCACACAATGGGTACCGTTCTTCCGTCGAAGGTCTTCAGAACTCGCTCGCCCTGACAGCTTTTGGCACCGTCGAAGATTGCCTGCAATACCTGCGCGTTGCTGGGTCGACTTGCCGGCAGTAAAGATCGAGCCGCATCAAAGAACTCGTGCCGGGAACTTGCACCGAACAGTTCGATCGTCGCGTCGTTCGCGTCGACGAACGAATGCCGAAGACGAAGCTGCTCAATGACGTCTGGATGCTCATCCAAAAAGGCAGCAAGATCCGTGACGCCAGCGGCCTTGATGCCATCGACCCACTGCTTTAGTGGATACCAGTCCTCAATCAGAATGGGGATGGGTGCGAAGCGAAACGACTCTTCCGAAGAGACCATGGTTGCTTGATGATGCGCAGGGAGCGCCTAAGATGAATCGGAACTCCATCTATCTCTTTACAGCGATCAGACAACTCGTCTTCAATACGGAGACGGCCGCGTAGCGGCTCCATGTCGAACGGCATTGCGCGTTGGCCGATTGCTCTCGGCGTATCCTCGTACAGCCTACCCCGCAGGGGTTAGGCCATCGGCCTCAATTGTGCTGCTGCCTTCGATGGCGTTGACTCTGTTGTTGCTGCGCCGGCCCGTTGTGGATGGGGCTGCCGACCTGATGGCTAGGGTGCTGCCGGATCGGCAACAATGCCCAACATGCGTGCTTGGAGAACGAACTCCGCGAGCGACTTGGCGCCCATTTTCTTCATGGCCTGCGCCCGGTGAAACTTGATCGTGACTTCGTTAAGATCAAGTTTCCCAGCAATTTGCTTGTTCAGTAGCCCCTTCACGACGTACGCCATGACCTCTTTTTCGCGCGATGACAGGGCGGTGTAGTTCGTGTGCAGCGACTCTTCGGCGCGCGCCGTCTCGATCCGCCTGGCATGGTTATTCAAGGCGTTGGCGACCGCATCGAGCATGTCCTGATCCCTGAAGGGCTTCGCCAGGAAATCGACGGCTCCCGCTTTCATCGCTTGCACCGACATAGCGATATCGCCGTGCGCGGTCATAAAGATGATAGGAATGTCCAGTTTCGCGTCTAGAAATTGCTCTTGGACAGCCAATCCGCTGTGCCCTTTAAGCCGGACGTCCAGGATCACACAACTCGGGCCTTCCGGTTTGAGAAACTTGAAAAACGCCGGGGCAGACTCGAATGATTCGACCTTGTACCCGTTCGCGCGCAGCAACATGGACAAGGCTCTGCGCATGGACTCGTCATCTTCTATGACGTAGACATGGGCATTGGTCTGCTTCTCGAACACGAGATTCTTCATAACGTCGTTTCCTTTCGCCGACGCAGTTCCAAATGGAAAACAGCGCCTTGCGGATCGCCTCGCTCAGCCCAGATGCGACCCCCGTGCGCCTCAACAATCGAGCGACAGATCGAGAGGCCCATCCCAAGCCCGCTCTCCTTCGTTGTAAAAAAGGCGGCGAAGATACGATCGATGTCACCGTCACGGAATCCTGGACCGCTGTCGGACACATCGATCTGCACAGCGTTTCCCTGTATAAATGCACGAATTTCCAGCCGCCTTCTTGGAGACTTCGCCTCTGCCATGGCTTGCACGGCATTAAGAAGCAGGTTGACAATAACCTGCTGGAGCTGAATTGGGTCGCCGTCTACTGCGACATCCGTTGGGGGAGCGTTGACCTGAAGTTCCACTAGTGCAGCGCGGCACTCCCGTGCCACCAACCGAACCGCATCATTGATCAGTGCATCGACCTGCAAGGGCATGCGCTGCGGTTCGCGCTTCTGCGCCATAGCCCGAATCTGTTTGACAATCTCCGCCGAGCGTTCGGCATCAAGAAGAATCTGCTCTATTGCGACCTTCGCTTCCCCAACTTCTGGGACCGGACGATCCAGCCAGCAAAGCGCTGTATCTCCGCAAGTCATGATCGCAGCAAGCGGCTGAGTCACTTCGTGCGCAATAGTTGTAGCCAAGCCACCGAGGGTAGTCAAGCGCATCACATGTGCAAGCTCGGTCATCGACTTTTGAAGTGCCTCCTGGCCGGTGACCACAGCCGTAATGTCCATCAAAGCCCCTACGTACTCGAGGTCGGGTGTGGCGCCAAGGGCGTTAAGCCGGGCAACAAACCTTACATGCTTGATTTCACCGTTGGGCATGACCAGTCTGTAGATGCCGTCCACCACAGGCTTACCGTCGCGAATAGCCTGGTCCAGACCTTTTACCAATTCAACATCGTCAGGATGAGTACGTTCCAGGACAACATCAACACTGGGTTGCGTGCCAGGACTGACGCCAAGGATTCGAAAGCACTCTTGAGACCAATGCATGACGCGTGAATTTGCGTAGCGCATGACACTACCGGTCTTGCTTAGACGCTCGGCTTCGGCTGCATACGCATGATTCCGCTCCAGCTCGGACTCTGAACGACGCCTTGCAGTAACGTTATTGTTCGTGGCCATGACAGCAACGGGCCGTCCCTTGGCGTCCTTCCAAAGACCGATACGCGTTTCGACGACGAGACTTGATCCATCGCGATGCTTGCGACCCACCTCTCCCTCCCATCTGCCATCGCGCATCAATTCGGTGTACAGGGATCCACGTGACAGCGGAAATTGAGTCTCGGTAAGAACGTGGAAATCTTTTCCAATCGCCTCGTCAGCATTCCAACCGTATAGCGCTTCCGCGCCTTTGTTCCAAAACCTCACGATTCCATTCAAATCGTGGACAACAATCGCGTCATGGGTAAGATCCAGCAATTGCACGTACTCTCGAAGCGCATCGCTTGTGCAGATATGTCTGATGGATAAGGCCGTCGCTGTTGCGAGCGCGAACAGGCTGACCGCACATCGGGCCAATGCGCTGCCGGTAAAATTCGGCTCATGAGAAAGGAGCAGTGCGATGAGAGTCAATAATCCGCAAGCGCCGGCCGCAAAGCTCGTAGCATGAAATGAGCCTGTCGCGGCAACGAGTTGCACCACCAGCACATATAGAACCGCGATCGCGACGTGATAGTCAGTGAATGCGTCGAACGCGAATACGTTGAGAGCCAGCACAACCGCGGCCAACGAATATGCTCGAGAGCGCCAAATAGTCGACGCAGGCTTGCCCGGCCCTCCAACGCGGAGATGCAGACCATACGGACTGAACGGCAACTCAAAGCGATGGATTTCTGACATACGCGAGCCCGATCGTAATCACAGCGAGTTACTGGAGGAAGCAATTGCCGCCACCTCCTGCAGATGGGAGCGAAAGTCAGCACCTTTCACCGGCTTGCAAAGAAAAGCCACCGCTCCAAGCTCCAGTGCTTCGGTCCGAATGTCGTCGGTACAGAACGCAGAGATGCAGATTACTGGCGCCGAGCAGTTGCGTGCATTCAGCTCCTTCATCAACTCTATGCCGGTCATCTCCGGCATCTGCACATCGGTGATGATGCATGCGACGTTGGCTTCCTCACCGCTGTCCAAGAATGAAGGTGCGGACTCAAAAACCTTGGCGTTCCATCCTATGGAACGCGCGAACAACGTTAGGGCATTTCTCAATGACTCGTCATCATCGATAACCGCCACAGTCAGGCCTTTCTCCACGCAGAAACCTCCCATCGGGGTGGACGGCGCCCATGCTACGCGGCAGCCGACGGCAAAAATACTATGCGAAAGTATAAATGGGCTGTGCTTTAGAGAAACGGCATTGCACTCTCAAGATCAACTTCCGTGGCACCTCCGGCGTGCTGGCAGAGTCGGCCAGAACCCTTACTCTGAAGCCCGAATCGTTGTCTTCTCGATCAGTATGATTGCCAATAAGTCCCCGACTTGAGTTGCGGCGCACCTGGCCCGATGACTACTCTTCCCGGGATGGCTGCGTTCTTGCGAGATTGTCAACAGGTCGAGATCGATGTCGGCGGCAACCTCACCTCCACCTCCAATCCAGATGACGTTTTGAGAATAGCTCTTGACTAGTCTTTGGACGGCTTTGCGACGTTTCAACGAAAGGGAAATCGCCCTTTCCTTCCCTCGGATATCTCCCGGTATTTTTGGTCCTTTCTGGCATGGCCTCTGCAACTATCTTTGGTATAGCGCCGTTTATCCTTTAAATATCGCCCCATAAAAAACTTTATTAATCAGTACGTTGCACACACCCTATAAGCGAAGGATAAACCGGACCATACCTCGGTATAGCACCTTCATGCGAATCTTGTTGCAAGAATATACCTGTCGTCTACAACGTTCCTTCACGGTACCGAACCGGTTTCATGTCGAATATGACTGCCTACAAATCTGGTACCGATGGCAACGAAATGCACTGAGAAATGCATGGATTAACTAGCCATCATTCCGACAGTAGTGAATCAGTGCGCCCATTGAAAATCGCACCAAGGAAATCACGATGAAAGCGCCGAAGGTAGGAATTCTGCTTGCAATCGCTTGTGCAATGCCCGCGCTGTCGATTGCACAAGAGAATCAAAATGGGGTGACTCGACAGAAGGTCCGTGCCGAACTTATCGAATTGGAGAAGGCGGGATACGATCCGCATAGGGTAGACGACGCCACATTCCCGGCAGATCTTCAGGCTGCCGAAGCGAAAGTTGCTGCCCAACACCAGCAGCAAACGTCCAGCACGACCACACCATCGCCACCGACACCCCGATAGCGCGATAGCGCGCACCGCCGCGGCCAACGGCCCTTCGTCCGCCGTTGGCAGGCATCGCCAGACCTTCGAAATCCGGAAGCCTCGTTATTTCATTTATGCAACGATGATTTGCGATCGATTCTATTTCGAAATGATGCGCGC
>NZ_JBDKXK010000081.1:0-16390 GCF_039710735.1 Cupriavidus sp. DL-D2
AGTCTACCTTTTGAGGTGTCCAGGTTTATTGGACCACTACAGGGGGAGAGGGCCAGCAGTTCAAATTGCGACAACTCGGCAAGCAGAACCGCCTGCCCTCTCCCCCGCCCCTCTCCCTGAGGGAGAGGGGAGAAACCAGAGCGCGGCGAGAAAACCTACCGCTCCACCACCCCCCTCGCAAACCCTGCAAACACCACGCCCAACGCCCCCCAAAGCACCGCCTGAATCCCGAACGTTGCCACGCGGTATTGCCACAGCAGCGTTGCCGGGAAATGCTCAGGCACTTCGTTGATCGAAGGCAGCAGCGTCTGGATCAGCACCACCAGCAGCACGAACACGCCAGCAGCGCCCAGCCACGCGTGCCATGCACCCATTCGCACAATAAGCTTGCGTGCGACGATGACCGATACCACCAGCGCAGCCAGTGACAGGCCGATCATCGTGAAGAACAGTGCGGTGCGCAGGCCGATGGTGGACGGGTCCCCGATGGCCGGCGGGTTCGGCGGGTACTTGACGAACGGCACCAGCACGATGGCGATGTAGCCGAGCGTGGCCATCAGCATCGCCGTGGCCCGTGCGCCAAGCGCGCCGATGCGGCCATACACATACGCGAAGGCCAGTGCGAACAGCCCGCCCACGGCGGCGCCGAACACGGCCAGGCCGACGAACAGGCCGAGCCCGGACTGTGTTTCGCGGCTCACCAGTTCGGGCATCTCGTGCGCGTGGCTGCCGCCCATCGCGTGCGTGGCCTGTTCCTCGAACGCGATGGCACGGTCCACCTGGGGTTCGCCCACGACATGGGCAAAGGCAAAGGCCAGCAAACTGGCCAGAAAGCCCGCGAGCATGCCGCGGACCAGCAGGTCTCTCACCATGGTGCTACGGGTTCAGTGGCACGGAAAGCCGAGCAGGTGCCGGCCATCGTGAACGAACTCGTGGACGTACATCGTGTTGAAGATGGCAGCGGCGCCCTCTTCCACCCCGACGAAATAGATCGCCAGCAACATCAGCATGCCGCCGAAGATGGCCCAGGGCAGCAGTTCGCGCAGCGGAATGGAAACGGGGACGATGGCCGGCACGGCGACCGGATGATGCAACGTGGCTTGCATGGAAGCTCCTGAAGGATGACGCGTCCTGTGGAAGGAAGATTCGATGCAGAGGTCTGGCTTGTCTTCCCGCGCATCGCCGTCTGGCGATGGTCAGGTTGATATACAGTGGCGCGACCGCGCCGGATTTGAACCGGCTTCCCCGCATCGAGAGTCCGCGCATTATAGACCCCTCACCATGACCACGCCTACCGTGCACCGGATCACGTTGTTCTGCCCGCCCGCCACCGCGGCATTGCGCGCCGGCCGCTTTCCCGATGACGACGCGCTGGATGACGACGCCGTGGCTGGCATCACGGCATGGAAGGTGGGCCACGCGGTGTGCAGTCCCGCACGGAGCGCGCAGGAAACCGCCGCCGCTTTGGGATTCACGCCATTCATCGCAACGGATCTGCGCGAACTCGACTATGGCCGATGGACGGGCCAATCGCTCAAGACGATCTCCGAAGAGGAACCGGAGGCGCTGGCCGCGTGGCTATCGGATGCCGATGCCAAGCCGCACGGCGGCGAATCCATTGCCGAGGCGTTGCAGCGGGTGGCGGCATGGTTCGGCACCTACCCATGGCAACCCGGCCATACGCTGGTGATCGCGCCACCCGCCATCCTGCGCGCCATCGTGCTGTGCGCGCTCGATGCCCCGGCGCGCGGCTACTGGCACCTCGACATCGCACCGATGAGCATCAGCACGCTGTCCGGGCATCCCGGGCATTGGCGGCTGTCGTCACTGAGCGTACCGGTCGCGACTACAGCAGCACCGTCAGCAGCTTGAGCAACGTGGCCTTGAGCGGATACTGCCCCGCCACGAGCAGCAGCATCGGCAGCGCCGCCGGCACGGCAATGGCCAGCAGCACGCCCTTGTTCAGGATGATGGGACGGATCTTTGTCACGGATTCGTAGATGGTCTGCGTATCCGCCGTCGCACCCAGTTCCGGCGCATTGAGCATCGCGTCGTCGTCGAGTCCGGGCTCACGCGCCAGCCAGCGCCGCTGCACCTTGCGACCATGCTCCGACAGCAACGCGCCATATTCGAGCATGGCGATCTTCTTCGTGCGCAGCAGCAGCGGCGTGAAGCACAGTAGCGGCAGCGCCACCAGCATGATCAGCACGATGGCCAGCACCACCATTTCGATATAGAGCGATGGCACCGACGTACCGTGGTAGGCCACCTGATGCGCCCAGGAGGCGGCCACCACCGACGACACCGCCAGGGTGAACGGCGCAAACACCACGGGCAGCCGCGAGAGAAAGCCCAGCCCGCCGACATGATCGGGGTGGGTCGGCACCAGATGCAGCGGCAACTTCGCCACGCGCCACAGCACCACGGCGGCCAGCACCAGGCGCCAGATCCACGCCAACAGCAATACGGTAAACAGCGGCCTGACCACCAGCAGGAGCCACCACGCGCCGAAATTGCGACCCGTCGCGTCGCCAGACCAGGCGATCTCATCGGGATTCGGAGCCACCATCACCGAGGCCGTCCAGGCGACGACCAGCGCGCCGATCACGACCCACGGATAGGCGCGATCCCGCAGACGCGTGGCGGAACGTATCGCCAAGCCCTGTGGCCGGAATCAGCCCGAGCCCGCGTTGCAGGCGAAACAGCAGGTCATTGCGAACGAGGGAAAAGCCCTCGGCATCAGCGATTCCGTCCGGGGCAATGCCTGGTGAGGGTCGGGTCATGGCATGGTCCGGAAGCCGTGGCAAATGACGCAATGTGACGTGACGTGACGTCACAGGTCCATCGACCCGCATCGATAGTCGACCACCCACTGTCCAGACAGAAGTGAATTCTTTATTTTTTGCGTGAAACGCTTTCGGATACGGATGAGGCCCGGCTGGCCAACCGATTTACACTCCCGGCATGCGCAATGCCGACCGCCCCGCTTTCCTCTCGTCGCCGACCGCCTTCTTCTGGAGCGGCGATGCCCTGCGCGGCCGTCGCCTGGGGCAGGCCGTGCTGTCCGCAAAGGTCGACATTCCCGAGGCCCCGGCACGTCTGCGCGCGGACTGGGCACGAGAGATCTCGACGCGGATGACCCTTGAACCCGGAGACGTCGAGGTCATGCCGCTGGCGCGCGCACGGACGCGCTGGCCGGAATATCCCGACTGCGTGCGCGCGATGTCGGCGTGGCTATCCACGCACGGCCTCGACGGCCTGCTTGCCGACGCCGACGTGGCACTGATGGCGTGCCGGGGTGCGCGGTATCACCACGATGGCGAACAGTACGGCGGCGCGGCGTTCTGCAATCTCTTTGTGAGCGAGGGAAAGGGGCAGGAGGTTCACTTTCCAGCGCTGGACCTGCGCATCCCCATCGTGCGCGGCACCGCGCTGGTGTTCGATCCCAGCCAGCCGCATGCCGTGATTGCCAGCGGCAATCCGGGCTTCGACGCGGCGGATTTCCCCGTGGAGCCGGATACCACGCAGCTATTCCTGACGTGGGAACTCCCGATCGAGCATCCGGCGGTGGCGAGGGCACTTGGCGTCTCCTTCGACCCCGGCCAGCCCGTGCCCGCGACCGTGGAAGACGAGCAGATCTGGCGCGATGGCGCGAAAGCGGATGTGTGTCCCAATACGGGAGCATGGCAACGCGCGCGGCGTGCCGGCTAGCGGCAGCGCCCCTTGTTCAGAAAGCGCCACATGAATAGATGCTGACCCTGCCGTGATTTTTTTGCCTCATCGGAAGGCTGGTGCCTAGACTGTTACCTTGTACGGACCTGATCGCCTGCGCATCCCTGTCAGGTCACGTCAGCGGCATCGGCGCGCCGCGACAGACTCGCACGCGTGGCCGTTGCTTTTCGCGATCCGACAGGAGTACAGGAGTCAATAACATGAAATATCCGATCCTCGCCGTTCTCGCCTCTGCCGTTGTTGTGGCAGGCTGCGCAACCTCTCCGTACATTCCACCGCCAACCCCGGAAACCCGGGCAGTCGGCCAGAGCAAGCTGGCACCCAAGGAAGCCGCGCAATGCATCGGATCGCAATGGGCCAACAGTTCCAGACAGCAGGTGTGGATGCAGTACATGCTGGCCAACGACGGTGCCTACGATGTCTACGTGCCGGGGCAGAACCCGCCCTCCGGCTCGGCCGCCATCGTGCGCAGGTCTCCGACCGGCCAGGGTTCGTGGCTGGGCTTCCGGGGGAGCGATAGCGCCGCCGCCGGTGCCTTGAACCAGTGCATGTAGCGCGCCACCGGATGTGAGGTGCCCCCGCGATGGCCACGCCGGCCATCGCTTTCCCGATTTCGTTTTCTATTTCGTTTTCGATATCGACGCGCCGTGCCGTATGATCGATGGCATTCCGCCCTTTCCTGCCTGACGGAACGCCCCCGATGACCAACGCCCCTCACCTGTCTCCCAAGCTTCACCTGACCGCGCAGCACGGATTCGCGCTGCACGACAGCCGGCAGCCTTCCTTTCAGCGGAACTGGCACACCCATGACTGCGGCATGCTGCTATGGCCACGCGTGGGCAGGCTCAAGGCCGTATGGGACGACACAACCGAACCATCGGCCAAGGCGCGCGCACTGCATGCCACGTCCCTGGTGCGCGGCACGGCGGTGCTGCTGCCGGCATCGACCGCGCATCTGACGGCTTCCGAACACGAGCGGCAGCAACACGGCGAGTTGTATCTGCCGCCGGATCGCCTGCCCGGCTCGCGGCCATTCGGCGCGATGCATCTGGATGGCGCCACCATCGCGATGCTCGAAGCCCTGCTGGCCCCGACCATCTCCGCAGGCAGCGCATCGTGGCTGGTACGCGCCATCGTCGAGCAACTGGTGGGCAGCAAGCCGCTGGCAATGCCCGAGGAACCGGCTTCCGTGGCCCTGCGCATGGTCCGGCGTTTTCGACACGCGCTCGAACGCGACCTGCCACTGCCATCGATCGATGCCGTGGCCGAGGAACTGGGCACCTCCATCCGGCAATTGCAACGCGCCTGCCAGATCGAATTCGGCGCCACGCCCGTGGCCGTCCGGCGCCGCGTGCTGGCCGCGCATGCCCGCGCATTGATCGCGCAAGGCCAGTCCGTTGCCAGTGTCAGCGTGGATCTTGGCTTTGCCTCCAGCGGGCATCTGCACCGGCTATTGCGCGAAGCCAGCGATATTTCCTGACGGCAATCGTTTCAGCCCATGGCCACCAGCGCGTCGATCTCGATCTCCGTCCACGCGCGATCCGGCAGGCTGGACACGCCCAGCGCGCTGCGTGCGGGTAGCGGCTGGTCGGGGAAGGCCGCGCGCAACACGGCGGAGGCGGCGTCGAGCACGGCCGGATGCCGGGCGAAGTCCGGTGCCGCGCGGATAAAGCCACGCAGCCGCACCACCTGGATCACGCGCGACAAATCGCCGTCGCAAGCCAGCCGCAACGCAGCCAGCGCATTCAGCATCGATACCTCGGCGGCACGGCGGGCAGGCTCCACATCGTCGTCGTCCCTGCACTGTCCTGCCATGGCGATCCCTGACTGCCGACACACTTGCCCGGCAATCGACACCCACTGCGTTGTGCCCATCTGCACCACGCTATACGGCGCATAGTTGCCGCGCGGCGTGGATACCTCGGGCAGCGTGAAACCCGCTGCAGCAAGCCGGACTTCGGGGGCGTCGATTGTCATGCCTCGCCCCATGCCACGCTGCCGCTGAGCCAGCAGCCGTCAGGCTCGCCAGAATCGGTCTTGCGCGGCGCGACCAGGATTTCCGAGGGGCTCCCCATGGCATCGCCCTGCCACACCGCAATGGCGCCACTCACTTCACCTGCCGCATGCAAGTATCCCCACAACGCGGCCGCTGCAATACCGGTAGCCGCATCCTCGGGATAGCCCGACGACTTCGGAAACTGCCGCGCGTGGACCACGCGCATGCCGTCCGCCTTGGGCACGCCGAACGCATAGGGATACAGCCCGGTGGAATCGATCGATGCGCACAGCGATTCCATGCTTGAGAAATGGGGATCGAGGCTGTCGAGCATGGCCACGGACGGCAGCTCCACCAGCGTCTTCACGCGACTGGTAGCGGCGTTGATGGCCGGATAGCCCTTGCCCAGCAGGCCGATCTGCATGGCAACGCGGTCCGCCGCCTCAGCGTTCAGTGCGCCGATCCGCACCGCCGGCTGCGAGATCCAGACACGTTGCGCGGCATCGTCCCAGTACGCCTGCACGATGCCGCTCATGGTTTCGATACGCGCGGTGGGCGTGGTCCATTGCCCCCATTGCCGCATCGCCCACAGCGTACCCACGGTGGCATGGCCACACATCTCCATCTCATGCTGCGGCACGAAGAAGCGGAAACGCCAGTCGCAGCCGTTATCGCTCGGCAGTACGAAGGCCGACTCATGGCCATGCGTCGCGGCCACATCCTGCATGGCTGGCGCGCTCATGCCCCGTGCATCGGCCACCAGCGGCACCGGATTGCCGCCCTGCCCGTCGCGCACAAACACGCGGATCATGCTGACTTCACTCACCTGTGGCTCCCACGGACTTGGCGATCTTGCCCCAGTAGGGAATGTCGGATTGCACCGTCGTTTGCAGCGAGGCCGGCGTACCAGGACGCGCCGTCACGCCCTTGCTGGCGAGGTCGTCGGCCACGGCCTTGTCGGCCAGGACCTTGTTCAGCGCCGCGTTGAAGCGGTCGACAATGGCAGTGGGAGTGCCCTTCGGGAACGCGATGCCGTACCACAGTTGCTGGTCGAAACCCGGCACGCCCTGGCTGGTGAAGGTCGGCACACCGGGCAGCAGCGGCGTAGCGGCGGTCACGGCAATCGCGGAAATCTTGTGCGCCTTGATATAGGGGGCGAGTCCCACGGGATTGTCGAACATGATCTGCACCTGCCCGCCGATCAGATCGGTATAGGCCGGCGCCGCGCCGCGATACGGCACGTGGGTCATCGGCACATTGACGAGCTTCTGGAACTGCTCGCCCATCAGGTGCGACACGGTGCCCACGCCCACCGATGCAAAGCTGTGCTGCGACTTGTCAGCCTTCAGCTTCGCAACCAATGCCTTGGCATCGGGCACCTGCAATGCGTTGTTGACTGCCAGTACGTAGGGCGAGGTGCCGATGAAACCCGCATAGGCGAAGTCCTTCGCGGGGTTGTACGTCAGCTTGGGATAGAGCGCCACGCTGACCGCGTGCGTGCTCGTCGTGACCACACCGGCGGTGTAGCCATCCGCCGCGGCACGCGCCACGAAGCCCGACCCGATCGTGCCGCCCGCGCCGCTACGGTTGTCGATCACCACAGGTTGGCCAAGTTCACGCTGCAGCAAGGGCTGGATCGTGCGCACCACCAGATCGGTGCCGCCGCCAGCGGGAAATGGCACCACCATGGTGATCGGCTTGGCCGGCCAGGTTTCCGCATGGGCGGCAACGGATGACGCCGCCACAGCGCCGGCCAGCATGACGCGGGCTGAAATAGACAGGATAGACACGCGCACTCCCCTTGTTTGGAATGCATCGAGTCTAGGAATGGGGCGAACGGCCTTCAAACCGGAATGCGACGTGGGGTGATCCGGAATGCGGCAGTCTCTCTCCCCTCTCCCTCTGGGAGAGGGGTTGGGGGAGAGGGCTGGAGGGTCTGCTTGCCAACGCAGTCGCAATTTGAAGCGCCGGCCCTCTCCCCCGCCCCTCTCCCACCGCGCGGGAGAGGGGAGAAAATCGAGGGTACTTGATGAGCCTGGTGTGCTCCCCTCTCCCGCCGCGTGGGCGAAGGGAGAAAACCGAACAGGAGAGGGGCGTAAAGCAGCACATCAGCGACGCGGGCTTTCCCGATAACCCCGCGCGCTTTATCATGCGCCTCTGACCCTTCGAGCCTCCCCAGCACCGTACGCACCCGCCATGAACGCCACCCCGGAACCGCAGTCTGCCAATGAAGGCAGCGCGCCCCGCTCGCCCCTGCTGCTTGCCATCGGGGAGCGCACGCGCAGCCTGCGCGCCCGGCGCGGCCTGACGCGCCGGGCGCTGGCGGAAGCCGCCGATGTCTCCGAGCGCCATATCGCCAATCTGGAACATGGCACGGGCAATGCGTCGATCCTGGTGCTGCAGCAGATTGCCAATGCGCTGCAATGCGCGCTGACGGAATTGCTCGGCGATGTCACCACGAGTTCGCCGGAATGGCTGCTGATCCGCGAGCTGCTGGAGAACCGTTCCGAAGCCGATCTGCGGCGCGTGCGGATTGCCGTGGGCCAGTTGCTCGGCACCGATCCGGCAGATCCGCTGCGCTCGCGCCGCATCGCATTGGTGGGCTTGCGCGGCGCGGGAAAGTCCACGCTCGGACGCATGCTGGCCGAGGCGCTGGACATGCCCTTTGTCGAACTGAACGTAGAGATCGAACGTGTGGCCGGGTGCAGCGTGCAGGAAATCCACGGGCTGTATGGCACCAACGCGTATCGACGCTATGAGCGACGCGCGCTTGAAGAAACGATCCAGTTGTATGGAGAAGCGGTAATCGCCACGCCGGGCGGCATAGTCTCGGACCCGGCCACCTTCAACGAACTGCTGACGCATTGCACGACAGTCTGGTTGCAGGCCGCGCCCGAGGAGCATATGGCGCGTGTGGTGGCGCAAGGCGATACGCGACCCATGGCCGACAGCCGCGAGGCGATGGAAGATTTGAAGCGCATCCTGGAAGGCCGAGCCGCGTTCTATTCGAAGGCCGATACCATCGTCGATACCAGCGACAAGCCGCTCGCCGAAGCGTTTGCAGCGCTGCGCGAGGCGGTAGTAGCCGCCACCTCGGCGCAGCAGGCCCTGATCGGTCAGTAGGTTTCCAGATGCAGCCGGCCTTGCTGCTTGAGGTCGGCGCCGAGCTTGTCCCAGTCCATCCCTGCCTGCACGGCGATATCGCGCAGCGCCAGCACCACCCCCTCTTCCATGCTCTTCAACCCGCAGACATAGAAATGGCTGTTGGTGTCGGCGAGCAGCGCGGCCAGATCCGCTGCGCGTTCGCGCATGGCGTCCTGCACATAGCGGCGCGGCTGCCCCGGCGTACGCGAAAACGCCAGGTTCACATCGATGAAATCCTTCGGCAGATTCACGAGCGGACCAAAGTACGGCAGTTCCTCGCGCGTACGGGCGCCGAAAAACAGCATCAGCTTGCCGCTCTCGAACTTGCCTGACTTGCGCAGGCGGCGGCGCCACTCGGTCATCGCACGCATCGGTGCGCTGCCCGTGCCGGTGCAGATCATGACGATATGCGAGCGCGGATGGTTCGGCATCAGGAAGCTGTTACCGAACGGGCCGATCACTTCCACGGTGTCGCCGATCTGCAGGTCGCACATGTAGTTCGAGGCCACGCCGCGCACGGCATTGCCCTGGTGATCTTCCAGCACGCGCTTGATCGTCAGCGAGAGGTTGTTGTAACCCGCCCGTTCGCCATTGCGCGCGCTCGCCACCGAATACTGGCGTGCATGATGGGGCCGACCGCTGGCATCCACGCCGGGCGGCACGATGCCGATCGATTGCCCTTCCAGAACGGGAAATGGCACCGTCCCGAAATCGAGCACGATATGGTGCGTGTCGTAGTCGCGCCCCACTTCGGTCGCACGCAGATTGCCGGTCACCGTGGCGCGTGCCGTGGTGGCTGACTTGCTCGCCTTGCCGCCGTAGAGATTCGTATAGGCATGCGCCGCCGACCACGGCGGCACCGTGGCGCCGTATTGCGCGCTCTGGAACGTCTCGCCGCCTTCGAATGCCGCAGGCAGCGTGACCACTTCCGGCGCGGGCGGCAGGCTGGCTGCTGCCGAGACACCGGCCGCCGCGAGTTCATCCTCGCTGAGTTCGGCAGGCAGTTCGTCCCAGCCCAGTTGCTCGTCCACGCTGTAGGCGCGGGCACGCGGCATGACGCGCCAGTTGTCGATCGATCCCGTGGGGCACGGCGAGATGCACGCCATGCAGCCGTTGCACGTCTCGGCGTCCACCACGTAGTTGCGGGAATCGTGCGTGATCGCGGCCACGGGGCAAGTGGCCTCGCAGGTGTTGCAGCGGATGCAGATCTCGGGATCGATCAGGTGTTGCCTGATGACCTGGATGTCGGACATGTCCATGGTGTTCTCCGGGTAACGCGGCGCGCCACGGCGGGCGCGCCTCCCGACGGGTCAGTTGAAGCGCACGTACTCGAAATCCACCGGCTGGCGGTTGATGCCCATGACCGGCGGCGCGATCCAGTTGGCGAACTTGCCGGGCTCGACCACGCGCCCCATCAGGCCCGCCACGAACGCGCGGTCTCCCGGCGTGGGCAGCCATTGATCCACGTAGTCGCGCCATTCCGCATCGGGAATCACGCGCCCTTCCGGCGACACCTTCACGCCAGCCAGCGCGCCGATATTGCGGTGGAACGCCTTGTGCGGCACCTTGAGCCGGAACGGAATGCCCGCTTTCTCGATGACCTTGTTCCAGCGTTCCACACCGGCCACGCTGTCCTTGATGTAGTCATCGCGCAGCACCTCGTTGAGCGCGTTGAGCATCGGCACTTCCTTCTCCACCAGCTTGCCGCCCACGGCCTGCAATACCTTGTACGTCTGGTTCTTGAGTACGTGGTCGTCGGTGCGCTTGCCTTCCTCGTACCGACCCTTGAGACCCGTGCTGTAGAACGTGGCCGCATTGCTCGACTCATCGGCGCCGAACAGATCGATCGTCACGCTGTAGTGGAAGTTCAGGTAGCGCTGTATCGTCGGCAGGTCGATCACGCCCGCGGCGCGCAGCTTGGCCGGATCATCGGTCTTCAGTTCGTTCATGACCTGACAGGTACGCTGGATCACGCGCGACACGCCGCTTTCGCCCACGAACATGTGATGCGCTTCCTCGGTCAGCATGAACTTGGTGGTGCGCGCCAGCGGATCGAACGAGCTTTCTGCCAGTGCACACAACTGGAACTTGCCGTCGCGGTCCGTGAAATACGTAAACATGAAGAACGAGAGCCAGTCCGGGGTCTGCTCGTTGAACGCCTGCAGGATGCGCGGATTGTCTTCCTGACCGCTGCGCCGTTCCAGCAACGCCTCGCCTTCCTCGCGGCCATCGCGGCCGAAGTACTTGTGCAGCAGATACACCATCGCCCACAGGTGGCGCCCTTCTTCCACGTTCACCTGGAACAGGTTGCGCAGGTCGTACATGCTCGGCGCGGTCAGGCCCAGGTGGCGCTGCTGTTCCACCGAAGCAGGTTCAGTGTCGCCCTGCGTGACGATGATGCGGCGCAGGTTGGCGCGGTATTCACCCGGGATTTCCTGCCACACGTCCTCGCCCTTGTGATCGCCAAAATGAATCTTGCGATTGGCCTCGGCCGGGTTCAGGAAGATGCCCCAGCGATAGTCCGGCATCTTGACGTGGCCGAAGTGCGCCCAGCCCTGCGGGTCCACGCTGATGGCCGTGCGCAGGTAGATATCGAAATCCTGCGAGCCGTCGGGGCCCATGTCGTTCCACCAGCTCAGGTAGTTCGGCTGCCACTGTTCGAGCGCGCGCTGCAGCGTGCGGTCTTCGCTCAGGTTGACGTTGTTGGGAATCTTGTCGCTGTAGTTGATGCCGTTCATCGTGGTCTCCAGATTCGCTTGTCGCTTGTGCGGCGGGTTCAGACGCGGTTCCAGTCGAAGGCGGCCTTGTCGCCCTTGCCGTAGACCTTCAGCGCACCCTTCTCGCCCACGGCGTTCGGGCGCTGGAAGATCCAGTTCTGCCATGCCGTCAGGCGTCCGAAGATCCGCGTGACCATGTTTTCCTGGCCGTTGAAGCGCAGGTTGGCTTCCATGCCGGTCAGCGCATCGGGCGACATCGCCGCGCGTTCTTCCAGCGCGATCCGCACTTCGTCGGCCCAGTCGATATCGTCCGGATTCGATGTCACAAGACCCAGCGCGAACGCAGCATCGGCATCGAGCGGCTGCCCGGCCTTTGCGCGCACGGCTTCCATGGCGGGGACTTCGTCGTAGAAGCGGCGGCCCAGGCGGCTCTGGCCCGTGGCCATCGGATACAGGCCGAAGTTGGCGTCCGCCACGGTGATGGCCGGTGCGCGCGCTTCATCGTCGGGCAGCGCGAGGTGATAGATGCGGTCGCAGGCCAGCGCCAGTTCCAGGAACGATCCGGCAAAGCACGAACCCGGCTCCACCAGCGCGAACAGGCTGCGCGACGAGACATCGAAACGCGAGAACGTACGGCGCAGCAGGCCGATGGTTTCGCGTACCAGCCAGTGGTCCTTGTGGGCGAGCAGCGTCGCGTCCATCGCCAGCACATCGGCGGCATCGCCTTCAGTCTTGATCAGCCAGGTGCCAATGTCGAGTTCGTTGGTGCGCATCGACAGAATCGCGTCTTCCAGTTCGCGCGCCAGTTGCAGCGGATACCACGCGGCGCCGGCTTCGGCGATGGCGGCGGGGGTGGACGGCTGCGCGCCGCTCGGTCCCTTGACGATAAACGTGGCGCGGCGCGCGGGACGGTCGATCTCCACGGTGACATAGGCGTAGCGCAGGGCATCCGCTTCGATCGTGCGTTGCACGGGCACGAGCGCCACGCCCTTGGCATCGGCGGGACGATCGCTCTGTGCGGCCAGTGCCTCGGCGCGCTCGCGAACTTTCTGCGCGAAGACGGCGGGCTTGGCGATATCGTCCACCAGGCGCCAGTCCTTGGCACGCTGGCCGCGCACACCTTCGTTCGTCGTGCAGAAGATATCGGCCAGGTCATGGCGCACATGGCGCTTGTCGGTCACGCGGGTCAGACCGCCCGTGCCGGGCAGCACACCCAGCAGCGGCACTTCGGGCAGGCTCACCGCCGACGACCGGTCATCGATCAGCAGGATCTCGTCGCACGCCAGTGCCAGTTCGTATCCGCCACCGGCGCAGGCGCCATTGACCGCTGCAAGGAATTTCAGGCCGCTGTACTTCGACGAATCTTCCAGCCCGTTGCGCGTTTCGTTGGTGAACTTGCAGAAGTTGACCTTCCACGCATGGCTGCTGACGCCGAGCATGAAGATATTGGCGCCCGAGCAGAACACCTTCTCCTTGCCGCTGGTCACCACCACCGTGCGCACTTCGGGATGCTCGAAGCGGATACGGTTGGCCGCATCGTTCAGTTCGATATCCACGCCAAGGTCATAGCTGTTCAGCTTGAGCTTGTAGCCGTCGCGCAGGCCGGCGTTCTCGTCGATGTTCAGCGTCAGCGTGGCAATCGCCCCGTCGAACGACATGGTGAGGTGCTTGTACTGGGAAGGATCGGTCTGGTAATCGACGCGGGGCGCTGCAGTCATTTGGGTCTCCTGGGGAAGCACGATAGTTCGGTGTGCGGCCGTGTTGTGATGGAACTATAGTTCATCGCCATTCAGAATTTCAAGCATTATTTTGCATGTTTCGCGTTGAGCGACCGAAGCGGCACACTCCCGCACCGCGCACGTCGCACTCCTCACAAATCCAAGACTTCCCGGGCCATTCCGGCGTTTCTTGCTCGTAGCGTGGCCCGCCAATCGTTAACCCTGCGCCATGCAATATATTGCTTGACACCCCTCCTGCTGGCCTCTATGTTTCAGACCTGCACAATAGTGCAGTCACAACATTGGCCCGCGCCCCCTGCGAGGCCAGGCTGGAGATCACGAATGTCCCTACCCGAATTGCTTCCCAACTATCTGGCCGGCCAGTGGCAACATGGCACCGGCGCTGGCGTGACGCTGGCCGATCCGGTGACCGGCGCATCGCTGGTGCGCGTGGATGCCACGGGCCTCGATCTGCGCGCCGGATACCGTCATGCCCGCGAGCTCGGCGGCGCGGCACTGCGGGCCATGACCTATGCGCAGCGCGCAGCCATGCTCGGCGCCATCGTCAAGGTGCTCCAGGCACACCGCGACACCTATTACGAGATCGCCACCGCCAACAGCGGCACGGTGCGCAACGATTCGGCCGTGGATATCGATGGCGCGATCTATACGGTCGGGGTGTATGCGAAGCTCGGCGAATCATTGGGCGATCGCCATTACTTGCTTGATGGCGACAGCGTGCGTCTCGGCAAGGACCCGTTGTTTGTGTCGCAGCACGTTCACGTACCGAATCGGGGCGTGGCGCTGCTGATCAATGCGTTCAACTTCCCCGCGTGGGGACTTTGGGAGAAGGCGGCGCCCGCCCTGCTGTCCGGCGTGCCGGTCATCGTCAAACCCGCAACGGCCACCGCATGGCTCACGCAACGCATGGTGCGCGACGTGATCGATGCGAACGTGTTGCCGGAAGGCGCGCTGTCCATCGTGTGCGGCAGCGCCGCGGGATTGCTCGATCCGCTGGAACCGTTCGACGCGATTTCGTTCACAGGCTCGGCAGATACTGGTGCACTGATTCGTTCGCACGATGCCGTGACACGCCGCTCGGTACGCGTGAATGTGGAAGCAGACAGCGTCAACTCCGCACTGCTGTTGCCCGGCGAAGGATCGGACAGCGAGGCGTTCGATCTGCTCGTACGCGAAGTGGTGCGCGAGATGACCGTGAAGTCCGGCCAGAAATGCACGGCCATCCGGCGCATCTTCGTACCCGAATCGCTGTATGACGCTGCGGCGCAAGCCATCGGCGCCAAGCTAGGTCGTGTCTCCGTGGGCAATCCTCGCAACGACGCCGTACGCATGGGCGCACTGGTCAGCCGCGCGCAGTTCGATGCCGTGAAAGCCGGCATCGCCAACTTGCGCGAACAGACCGAGGTGCTGTTCGATGGCAGCGCCACGCCGCTGGTGGATGCCGACCCATCCATCGCCTGCTGCACCGGGCCCACGCTGCTGGGCGCGCGCGATGCCGATGGTGCGGCACGGGTTCACGAGACCGAAGTCTTCGGCCCCGTCGCCACGCTCGTGCCTTATCGCGACACCGCGCATGCGCTCGCCCTGATCCGGCGCGGCGAAGGCTCGCTTGTGGCATCGCTCTATGGCAGCGATACCGCAGCGCTCGCGCAGGCTGGCGTGGCATTGGCCGATAGCCATGGCCGCGTGCATGTGGTCTCACCCGATGTCGCATCGATCCACTCCGGCCACGGCAACGTGATGCCGCAATCGGTACACGGCGGACCGGGCCGCGCGGGCGGTGGCGAGGAACTGGGCGGATTGCGCGCGCTCGATTTCCACCATCGCCGCTGTGCGATTCAGGCCAGTAGCGCCGTGACCGCACTGCTCTGAAGCTTTCCACCTTCCTTTACCTTCCACCACCCACAACAATAAAAACCACTTGGGGAGACAACCCATGCAAGCCCACCCTGCTGCCCTGCCCCCTGGCACCCCGTTCAACCTGGCCGATCATCTGCTGGCCTGCAACGCTGCACGTCCTGACAAGACCGCCTTTATCGACGATGCCGGCGCGCTCGACTATGGCACACTGGCCGACCGCGTGCGACGCATGGCCGCTGCACTCAAGACACTGGGCATCCACCGCGAGGAACGCGTGCTGCTGCTGATGCACGACTGCAACGACTGGCCCGTGTCGTTCCTGGGCGCCATGTATGCAGGCGTGGTGCCCGTCGCCGTCAACACGCTGCTGACTGCCGACGATTACGCGTACATGCTGCGGCATTCGCGCGCGCAGGCGGCGCTGGTATCGGCCTCGCTATTGCCGATCTTGCGCGAGGCCATGGCACAGGGCGGGCATGAGTTGCAAAACATCCTCGTCAGCGGCGAACCCGACAGCGCGCAGAGCGATGAAGTCAACGTCCACACCATCGACGATCTGCTCGCCACGCACGCGCCATTGCCTGCCCCTGCCGCGACGCATCCCGACGATCCCGGTTTCTGGCTGTATTCGTCAGGCTCCACAGGTCGCCCGAAGGGCGTGCTGCACAGCCAGGCCAATGCGTACTGGACCGCCGAACTCTATGGCAAGCCCGTGCTGGGCCTCACCGAGCACGATGTGTGTTTCTCCGCCGCCAAGCTGTACTTCGCCTATGGTCTCGGCAATGGCCTCACGTTTCCGCTCAGTGTGGGTGCCACGGTGGTGTTGATGGCGGAGCGTCCCACGCCCGATGCCGTATTCCGTCGCCTCACGACGCATCGCGCCACCGTATTGTTCGGCGCGCCCACCGGCTATGCGGGCATGCTCGCCTCGCCCGCGTTGCCCGCGCGGCAGGACGTGGCGCTGCGGTTGTGTTCGTCTGCGGGCGAGGCGCTGCCTGCGGAAATCGGTGAACGTTTCACGCGGCATTTCGGGTGCGAGATTGTCGATGGCATCGGCTCCACGGAGATGCTGCACATCTTCCTGTCGAACCGTCCTGGCCAGGTGCGCTATGGCACCACGGGCTGGCCCGTGCCCGGCTACAGCGTGGAGTTGCGCGACGACGACGGACAGCCCGTGCCCGATGGCGAAGTGGGCGACCTCT
>NZ_JBDKXK010000082.1:0-17621 GCF_039710735.1 Cupriavidus sp. DL-D2
TGGCCAGGTGCGCTATGGCACCACGGGCTGGCCCGTGCCCGGCTACAGCGTGGAGTTGCGCGACGACGACGGACAGCCCGTGCCCGATGGCGAAGTGGGCGACCTCTATATCCAGGGCCCGAGCGCCGCGCTGATGTACTGGGGCAATTGCGAGAAATCGCGCGATACGTTTCGCGGCACATGGACGCGCAGCGGCGACAAGTACCTGCGCAACGCCGATGGCACCTACCAGTACGCGGGCCGCAGCGACGACATGCTCAAGGTCAGCGGCATCTATGTCTCGCCCTTCGAGGTGGAAGCCACGCTGATCCTGCATCCCGCCGTGCTGGAAGCCGCCGTGGTGGGTGTGCCCGATGCCGAAGGACTGACGAAGACACGCGCATACGTGGTGCTCAAGCCGGGCGCCGCCGTCGAGGAATCCGAACTGAAGGCGTTCGTGAAGGATCGGCTCGCCCCGTACAAGTACCCGCGCACGATCATCTTCCTGTCCGCGCTGCCCAAGACCGCCACCGGCAAGATCCAGCGCTTCCGGCTTCGCGAACTTGAAGCGGTGCCCGCCTGAATCCAGACGTCCTTTCCAAGGAGCCCCTCATGCGTCAGATCGACATGTATCGCCTTGCCGACGAGGCAAGATTCAATCGCTTCCACGCGTCGCTGCTGTTCTGGTGTTCGATCATCATCATCTTCGACGGCTACGACCTGGCCGTGGTGGGCATTGCCCTGCCGTCGATCATGAAGGAGATGGGCGTCGATGCCACGCAGGCCGGCTTCATGGTCAGCTCTGCACTGTTCGGCATGATGTTCGGCGCCGTGGTCATGGGCACCATCGCCGACCGCATCGGCCGCCGCCTGACCATCGCCATCTGCGTGGGCCTGTTCAGCGTCTTCACCGCTGCCGCAGGCTTTACCTCCGATCCGGTGAGCTTCAGCATCACGCGCTTTCTGGCGGGGCTCGGTATCGGTGGCGTGATGCCGAACGTGGTGGCGCAGATGACCGAATTCTCGCCCCGCAAGATTCGCGGCACCATGGTCACGCTGATGTTCAGCGGCTACTCAGTGGGCGGCATGCTCGCCGCGCTGCTCGGCAAGGGCTTGATCGAAAGCCACGGCTGGCAATCGGTGTTCCTCGCCGCCGCGTTGCCCGTCATCGTGATTCCCGCTGTACTCCGCTCGATGCCGGAATCCCTGCCCTACCTGATCCGCCGTGGCCGCATCGGTGCCGCGCAAGCCATCCTGCATCGTATGTCGCCGGGCTATGTGCCGCAGGCATCGGACCACTTCGCGCTGCCATCGACGGACACAGCCGCGCGCGCGCCGATCCGCCAGTTGTTCGAGGACGGACGCGGCTTCAGCACGCTCATGTTCTGGGTGGCGTTCTTCATGTGCCTGTTCATGGTCTATGCCCTGAGTTCGTGGCTGGCCAAGCTGATGGCGGGCGCCGGCTACAGCCTGGGCTCGGCCCTGACGTTTGTACTGGTGCTGAACTTCGGTGCCATGGCTGGTGCGATTGGCGGCGGCTGGCTGGCCGACCGCTTCAACATCAAGTACGTGCTGGTGGGCATGTACGCGCTGGCCGCCGTCTCCATCACGCTGCTGGGCTACGGCATGCCCACGGGTGTGCTGTTCGTTGTGGTGGCATTGGCGGGCGCTTCCACCATTGGCACGCAGATCGTCACGTACGCCTATGCCGGGCAGTTCTATCCGGCCGCGATGCGTGGCACGGGTATCGGCTGGGCATCTGGCGTGGGCCGCAGCGGCGCCATCCTCGCGCCAATCGTGATCGGTGTGCTGGTGGGCATGCAACTGCCGCTGCAGCAGAACTTCATGGCGATGGCCCTGCCGGCCGTGGTCGCCGTGGTGGCGGTGCTGCTGATCGACCATCGCCGGTCGGCGTCGGGCCTCGCGACGGAGCGGGGTGAGCCAGCGGCCACAAAGGTCTCCCGCAAAGCCATTGCCTGACGTGTCCTACCTGTCCACGAATGTGGACATCTCATCGCGACAAGCGTGGCATGAGCGCCGCGGGCACGTCTTCGCTATCGCTGTGCGTCCCGGATTCGCATGATGGTTTGGCGCGAGACCGGACACGCTGGCGCTGGAAATTGTGGCGTGACGAGGCATCCGTTACGTAACACGTAACGCCATCCGCCCTGCTGGCGCTCACGCCCGGATCGAGGAGACGACCCGCCAAGCCTTGCCCAGCAAGGCTTGGCGCAAACAAACACCGGTTTGAAGCGGCGCTGCCCGCCGTGGCACGGTCGTTGCGCTATTCGTGATACCGGCATCCGCCCCTTCATCACGACACCGCGCCATGACCATTCACACGTCCGATCACCGGTCCGCCCTGCGACCCAGCCGTGCTGTCATCACCTATGGCACGTTCGACCTGTTCCATATCGGCCATGTCAGGTTGCTCGAACGCGTCAGGCAAATGGGAACCACGGTCATCGTCGCCGTATCGACGGACGAGTTTGCCGCCGAGAAAGGCGAGCGGACCGTGGTCAGCTACACGCACCGTGCGGAGATCGTGAGGAATTTCAAGGGCGTGGATTTCGTGATTCCCGAGACGAGCTGGGACCAGAAGGCCAAGGACATCGCGGCCTACGATATCGACACGCTGGTCATGGGAATCAGGTGGCGCGGCCAGCTCCGGCACCTGAACGACCTGTGCGACATCCAGTATCTGCAGGAAGAACGCGGCGTCTCGGAAGACATCCTCACGGTACGTGACTCTCGTCACTTCCACGCCGCCACGCTCTCCCTGGCCATCAGCATGCATTGAATCGGCTGATGTTGCCGCCACGCAGGTGTCAGGCGGCGTTCGTCTGCCGGCCTACGCTGCGGATCAGTTGCGTGACCCGGTTCATATAGCCGTCGAACGCCTGGTTCGCCTGCGCCTGCGAAGTGATCGGCGACGCAACGGTGCGGCCTTCCGCCTCCAGCTTTGCGCGAATCTCCGGATTTGCCAGGGCTTCACCAATCGCCTTGCGCAGGACGGCCACACGATCCTCGGGCGTGCCGCGCTTGACGAAATATCCTCCGCTGATCGCATACTCGAAGTCGGGCACCTGCTTGCTCTGGGAGATCAGCGGGATATGCTTGAGCTGCGTCGGCACCGCCTTCGAGAAACAGGTCAGGAGCTTGAGCCGGCCCTGCCCTGCCATGGCGTCGAAGCTCGTCTGGTACGGCAGGATCGCAAAATCCACCTCGCCACCTGCCAGCCCCTGCAGCGCCGGGGCGCCGCCCTTGTAGGGCACATGCAGAAACGGCGCGCCGATGCGTGCGCCCAGTGCATCGCCCATCAGGTGATACATGGAATCGACACCCACGGTGGCGTAGGTCATCGGCTTGCCCTTGTTCTGTTTGGCGAGGTCGAGGAACTTGTCGAACGTGTCGGCGGCCAGGCCATTGCGTACCATCAGGACGATCAGGGTTTCGCTGATCGGCGCGGCCAGAGAGAAATCCTGCGGCTTGTAGCGTGCGGCGGGATTCAGCATCGGCGCCAGGAACACCTCGTTGATCGAGCCGTGGAAGAACGTGTAGCCATCGGCGGGCGCGGACAACACCTTGTTTGCGCCGATCAAACCCGTGCCGCCCCCGTAGTTCTCCACCACCACCTGCTGCTTGACGCTGCGGCCAATCGATTCCCCGAAAATCCGTGCGGACGTGTCACTGGCACCGCCCGCCGGATACGGCACCACCAGTGCCAGCGGACGACTGGGGAACACGTCTGCGGCCCACGCGGGCAAGCCAGCGAGCATCGATGCGCCGGCCGTCAGGCCTGCGTGTTGGAGGAAGCGGCGGCGTGGCTGCGATGTCATGGTTGTCTCCTTGTTGTCTTCTGGATCAAGCGGCTCGGATCAGGCGGTTTGTATCAGGCGAGGTAGCGCGTGGCCAGCGCGGCCCAGAACGCCGCACCGATGGGCAGGGCGCGGTCATTGAAGTCGTACAGCGGGTTGTGAACCATGCAGCCGCCATCCTCCCCGAGACCATTCCCCAGGCGCACGTAGGCCCCCGGTCGGTGCTCCAGCATGTACGCAAAATCCTCGCTGCCCATCACTGGCCCACGTGCGACGACGTTGTCCGCGCCCAGCAGGTCGATCGCCACCTCCCGCGCCCGTGCGGTCTGGGCTTCGTGATTGACCAGCACCGGGTACATGCGCTCGTATTGCACATCCGCCTTCAACTGGAAGCTCTGGGCCTGCGCCAGGATGAACGCGTGCAAACGGTTCTCCACATGGTTGCGCACCTGCGGATCGAGGGCCCGGATGCCGATCTTGATCGTCGCACTCTCAGGCACCACGTTGTAGGTTGCACCGGCCTGGATCGAGCCGACTGTAATGACTGCGGACTTGAGCGCGTCAACCTCGCGACTCACAATCGATTGCAGGCCGAGCACCATGCTCGCGGCACCCTGCATCACGTCGATGCCATGGTGCGGCATCGCGCCGTGCGCGGAGCGACCGGTCAGCGTGACGGTTGCACGATCGAAGGAGGCCATCGCCGGGCCGGCGATCATGCCGATCTGGCCGACGGGCAAGCCCGGCGCATTATGCAAAGCGTAGATCTCATCGCAGGGAAACAGATCAAAAAGCCCCTCCTGCACCATGCGCAGCGCCCCGCCTTCGTTCTCCTCCGCTGGCTGGAAGATCAGGTTCAGCGTCCCGTCGAAATCCACGGATTCCGCCAGGTAGCGTGCGGCACACAGCAGGATGGCCGTGTGACCATCGTGCCCACAGGCGTGCATCTTTCCGGGCAGCGTGCTGGCGTAGTCGAGGCCCGTCTTCTCCTGAATCGGCAAGGCATCCATATCGGCACGAATGCCCAGCGTCCTGCTGCCGCTTCCCTTCTTCAGCGTACCCACCACGCCAGTAGTGCCTAGTCCGCGATGGACCTTGTAGCCCCAGGCGGCCAATTGCTCCGCCACGAGATCGCTGGTGCGGCGCTCCTCGAACGCCAGTTCCGGATGGGCGTGGATCTGATGGCGAATCGCCACGAATTCGGGCGCAATCGTCTGGATGAACTTCTGCAGCGCGGCGCTGGAGTCTGGTGTCATGGTGTTGTGGGCGTCGACAGGGATAAGGCATTATCTGCAGACTCGACCGTGGCATCCATGACAACTCATGGTCGTGATTGTTGTATAACCTGCAACGTTTGGAACCGCAGTCAACACCGCAGTCATCACCGCAATCAAAGCGCCGGAAACCTATGGAAGACGTACTGGACCGCAAGCGGGCGCTGTGCCTGCTGCAGATCATCGAGACGGGATCGGTGCGCGGCGCGGCGGACGCGCTATCTGTCGATCCGTCCATGGTCAGCCGGGCCGTGGCCCGGCTCGAACAGGACACAGGGCTTACCCTGCTGGAGCGTCGCGGCCGTGGCGTGGTCGTCACTGACGCAGGCCGCATGCTGGCCCTGTTCGCGCGCCGCCAGCAAGACCTGCACGAGACGTTCCTGGCGGAGATGGATAGCCTGAAGAATGCGCAGCAAGGTCACATCGAACTGGTATTCGGCGAAGGCTTTGTCGATATGGTGCTGGAGCCGGTATTGAGCGATTTCATGCGCGACCGGCCAGGCGTCACGTACAACCTGCGGGTTGCCGGCACGGAGGATTCGGTGCGCTGGCTTGTTGAAGACATGGCGCATATCGGTCTGGTGTTTCAGCCGCCCAACGATGACCGCTTGCGGTCCCACTACTCCCGGCTGTCTCCGATCCGCGTCTACGTCCGCCGCGACCATCCGCTGGCCAAGCGCCGCAAAGCGCTGACGCTGGCGGAGTTGGCGCCGCATCAGGGTGCCGCGCTCGTGGGATCGTTCGGTGTGCGCAAGCACGTCCAGGCGGCGGAACTGGACGAGCACGTGACGCTGAGACCCATGGTGGAAACGAACTCGTTCCGCGTCTTGTGGGAATTCGCGGCGCTGGGCCTTGGCTACATCATGACGCCGCGCTCCGTGCCACTGAAGGGTACGCAGTTTGCCGATCTCGTACCGATCGCGCTGGCCAATCCCATCCTGAACAACAGCCGCATCCACGTGGTCACGCGCGCCGGACGTCCGCTCTCGCCCGTTGCCAAGAGCATGCTCGCGCACGTGGTCAGGAAATTGCCGGCGGCATTGGGGCCGGGCACCTGACGGCACCCGACCCGACACAGCCCTACTCTTCCTGGAAAGCCTCCTCGCGCTTCGCCTTGATCGACGGCAGCGCCACCACCGCAACCAGCGCGAGTGCTGCCACCAGCAACCCCAGCGAGAGCGGGCGCGAGACGAACACCGAGAAATCTCCACGCGACAGCAACAACGTGCGGCGGAAGTTCTCCTCCATCATCGGGCCGAGCACGAAGCCGAGCAGCAACGGCGCAGGTTCGCAGCGCAACTTCAGGAACAGGTAGCCCACCATGCCGCAGGCGGCTGCCACGAAGACGTCGAATACCGTGTTGTTGACCGAGTAGACACCGATGCTGCAGAACACCAGGATCGCCGGATACAGAAAACGATAGGGCACCGTCAACAGCTTCACCCAGATGCCGATCAGCGGCAGGTTCAGCACCACCAGCATGAAGTTGCCAATCCACATCGAAGCGATCAGGCCCCAGAACAGCGACGGGTTGCTGGTCATCACCTGCGGACCCGGCTGGATGTTGTGAATCGTCATGGCACCCACCATCAGCGCCATCACGGCGTTAGGCGGAATGCCCAGCGTGAGCAGCGGAATGAAGGAGGTCTGCGCGGCCGCGTTGTTGGCGGACTCGGGACCCGCCACGCCTTCCACGGCACCCTTGCCGAATTCGTGCGAATACTTCGACGTCTTCTTCTCCAGCGAATACGCCGCGAACGATGCCAGCGACGCGCCACCGCCGGGCAGGATGCCGAGCGCCGAACCCAGCATCGTGCCGCGCAGGATGGCCGGAATCATGCGGCGGAAATCTTCCCGCGTGGGGAACAGTCCGGTCACCCTGTCCGTGAACGTCTCGCGTGTCTCCTTCTGCTCCAGGTTGGCGATGATCTCCGCGAAACCGAACAGGCCCATCGCCAGCGCGGTGATGCTGATACCGTCGGTCAACTCTGGCACGTCGAACGAGAATCGTGCCGCGCCCGAATTGACATCGGTGCCCACCAGGCCAAGCAACAGGCCCAGCACGATCATGGCCACCGCCTTGACCAGTGACCCCGACGCCAGCACCACCGCCCCGATCAGCCCGAGCACCATCAGTGAGAAGTACTCGGCTGGCCCGAACTTGAAAGCCAGTTCGGACAGCGGCGTGGCAAACGCCGCAAGGATCAGCGTGGCGACGCTGCCAGCAAAGAACGATCCGATGCCAGCCGTTGCCAACGCCACACCCGCACGACCGCGACGAGCCATCTGGTAGCCATCGAGCGTGGTACAGACCGACGAGGATTCGCCCGGCAGGTTGACGAGAATCGCGGTCGTGGAGCCGCCATACTGCGCGCCGTAGTAAATACCGGCCAGCATGATCAGCGCTGCCACCGGCGGCAGCGTGTATGTCACCGGCAGCAACATGGCGATGGTGGCCAGCGGCCCCAGGCCCGGCAGCACGCCAATCAGCGTGCCGAGCACGCAGCCGAGAAAAGCGTAAGCGAGATTCTGCAGCGATAGCGCCGTGGAGAACCCCAGCGACAAATGGCTCAACAGTTCCATCGTGGGTCTCCTAGTTACCGAGGAATGCCGGCCATACCGGCATCTGCAGGTTGATGCCATACACGAATGCGAACGTGCTGATGATCACCAGCACCACCGCGTTCAATATCGCGCCCTTCCAGCTGAACTCGTGACTGGCCATCGACGACACCAGCACAAGCACCAACACCGACAAGACCATGCCGAGCGGCTTGAGGATCAATCCGAACAGCACCACCGAGCCCAGCACCCACAACAGCGTCTTGATATCCCAGCGCGCCATGCGATCCGCTTCGGCCTTGGCCGACACCGATCCCACGGCCACCCCGACACCCAGCAGCGCCAGCACGATACCCAGCCAGAACGGGAAGTAGCCTGGCCCCATGCGCGCCGCCGTTCCCATCGTGTAACCACGGGCGACCCACGAAAAAGCGAGCCCAACCGCGATGAACATCAGTCCGGACAAGAAGTCCGTCTGTCTCCGTATCTGCATTGCCTTGTCCCCGTATCCATATCCATGTGACGGACAGAGAGTGCCTGCCACGCCCCCTCGCACCGCCCTCTACTGGCGTTTCCGGTGCGTGGGAGAGCGTGACAATACATCATGTCGTGATGTATTTGGGCAAAGCTAGGGGAAATCCCGGACGAATCCGCAGAGGGTGGAGCCAGGTGATTGGCGTGCCTATAAAGACAACACCCCGGAAGACCGTGATCTTCCGGGGTGTTGCAGCCTAGGCCGATGGGGCGATGCGACTCAGCCCAGGATCAGCCACCCCAGCGCAGCACAAGCGGATCGAGCCGTCGCGCAATCGCGAGCAGTTCCTTGCGGGTTTCAGGATGCATGGCCGGCATGGGATGGCGCGGTGCTTCGCACGCAATCACGCCACCTTCCTTCATGAGCGCCTTCGCGGTCAGGATGCCCCCCTGGCGGTTCTCATGATTGATCAAGGGGAGCCATCGCTGGTACAGCGTAAAGGCCAGTTCGGCGTCGCCATTCCGATGGGCGTTCAGGATCGGCCGGATACCGTCCGGGAAGCCGCCGCCGGTCATCGCGCCGGTCGCCCCTGCTTCGAGATCGGCCAGCAGCGTAATGGCCTCCTCGCCGTCCCATGGACCTTCCACTGCATCGCCACCCAGGCGGATCAACTCCCGCAGCTTGTTGGCCGCCCCCGGCGTTTCGATCTTGAAATACGACACCTGCCCGATCTCGCGCGCCATGCGTGCCAGGAACGGCGCCGACAGCACCGTGCCACTGGCTGGCGCGTCCTGGATCATGATCGGGATGTCGATCGCGTCCGACAGCCGCGCATAGAAGTCGTAGATGCCGGCTTCCGGCACACGGAACGTGGCACCGTGGTAAGGCGGCATCACCATGACCATCGCTGCGCCCATTCGCTGGGCGTGCAGGCTACGCTCGATGCAAACGCGCGTCGCGTAGTGCGTGGTCGTGACGATCACCGGCACGCGCCCGGCCACGTGTTCAAGCACCGTGCGAGTCAGCACCTCGCGTTCGTCGTCGGTGACAGCGAACTGCTCGGAGAAATTTGCCAGGATGCACAGGCCGTCCGACCCCGCATCGATCATGAAGTCGACCGCGCGCTTCTGACTCTCGAGGTCGAGCTCACCCGCTTCGTCGAACGTGGTGGGCACCACAGGGAAGATGCCGCGATAGCGCGGGTTCTGCAGGTTGGGCATGGCGGTTCCTTCAGATGGCGTTCAGGTGGCGTTCAGGTGGCGGTGTGCGGCGCAGGCGCCGCGGCCGGGCGCGGTTCCAGCGCGGCGCGTACCACAAAGGTCATGACGACCGCGAACAACAGCATCGCGGCGAGGAAGTAGAGGCCGGCGGCCAGGCTGCCCGTGGCGTCCTTGATCACGCCGATACCGAACGGGCCCAGGTAGCCGCCCAGGTTCGCCAGCGAGTTGATCGTGGCAATGCCCACCGCCGCGCTGGCGCCAGTCAGGAATTGGCCCGGCAGCGCCCAGACCACGGCCTGGATCGAATAGATCGAGAATGCGGTCAGGCAGATGAACAGGAACTGCAGCGCTGGCGTTTGCACCCAGGCGCTGGCCGCCATGGTGACCGCCGCTGCCGCCGAGACCACCACGATATGCCAGTAGCGCTCACCCTTGCGGTCGGAATGGCGCGGCACCAGGTAGAGCCCCGCCACGGCAAACAGGTAGGGGATCGCCGACAACCAGCCTGTGGTCACGTCGCTGACGCCGAATTGCTTGATGATCGTCGGCAGCCACAGCGACAGCCCGTAGATACTCAGCGGGAAAGGCAGGAACAGCAGCGACAGCAGCAGCACACGCTTGTCCTTGAGCGCAGCCAGCGGGTTGCCGTGCGACTTCAGCCCGAAAGTCTTCTGGTCGGCACCGAGTTCGCGCTCGATCCAGGCGCGGTCTCCCGCCGCCAGCCACTTCGCGTCGGCGGGCGACTCCGGGATCAACCGCAGCGTAGGAACGCAGAGCAGTACGGCAGGAAGACCGCTGATGACAAACAGCGTCTGCCAGTTCGACAGCCCGAACAGGCCCGGCGTCGACAGCACCCACCCGGCGATGGGGCCGGTAATGATCAGCGCGATGGGTTGCGCCAGCACCAGCAATCCAATGATGCGTGCGCGGTGCCGCATCGGGAACCACTTGGTCAGGAAGTACAGGATGCCCGGATACAGCCCCGCCTCCGCCGCACCCAGCAGGAATCGCAGCACGTAGAACGTGGTGGCGTTGTGGATCAGCGCCATCAGCATCGTGATCACGCCCCAGGTGAACAGGATGCGCGCAAACCAGCGGCGCGCACCGAAGCGCTCCAGGGCCAGGTTGCTCGGCACCTCGCACAGGAAGTAGCCGATGAAAAACAGTCCGGCGCCCAGCCCGTAGGCGGCATCGCTGATGCCAGCCGCCGCGTTCATGTGCAGCTTGGCAAAGCCCACCACCGAACGGTCGATATAGGCCACCACGTAAATCAACGCCAGGAACGGTATCAACTTGCGCGTCAGCATCGCGATGATGCGCGACTCTTCCGATTGATTGCTCATCGTTGTCTCCTCGCCTTGTTTTTGGTTTGTTCAGTGGGAATGGCGCGGCACGTCAGCGCCGCGGCAACCTACCAGGAAGTCGAGATCGCAGCCCTCGTCGGCCTGCAGGACGTGCTGCACATAGAGCCGTTGGTAGCCGCCCTGCCCTGCCCGTCCATCGGGACCCGGCGGCTGGAATCCCTCCATACGGTCTGCCAGTTCCTCCTGCGTGATGTCGAGGTGCAGCGTGCCGGCGTCGCAGTCGAGTTCGATCCAGTCGCCATCGCGCACGGCAGCCAGCGGGCCACCGGCCGCGGCCTCGGGCGCTACGTGCAGTACCACGGTGCCGTAGGCGGTGCCGCTCATGCGCGCATCGGAGATCCGCACCATGTCCTTGACGCCCTGGCGCAACAGCTTGGGTGGCAGGCCCATGTTGCCCACCTCGGCCATGCCGGGATAGCCCTTGGGTCCGCAGTTCTTCATCACGAGTATCGAGTCGGCATCGACATCGAGCGACTCATCGACGATGCGCGCCTTGTAGTGCTCCAGGTTCTCGAACACCACGGCGCGGCCACGGTGCTTCAGCAGTTCAGGCGTGGCGGCCGACGGCTTGAGTACCGCACCGCGTGGCGCCAGGTTGCCGCGCAGCACGCGGATGCCGCCATCGGCAATCAGCGGTTGGTCGAGCGGGCGGATGACCTCGTCATTGAAATTGGGCGCCTCGCGGACGTTGTCCCACAGCGAGCGGCCATTGACGGTCAGCGCATCCGGATTCGGCAGCAGCCCCGCTTCGCCCAGCCGGCGCAGCACCGCAGGCAATCCGCCCGCGTAGTAGAACTCCTCCATCAGGAAACGGCCGGACGGTTGCAGATCGACAATGGTCGGCGTATCGCGGCCAATGCGGGTCCAGTCCTCCAGTTCCAGCGGCACGCCCATGCGGCCCGCGATGGCCTTCAAATGGATCACGGCGTTGGTAGAACCTCCGATGGCCGCGTTGGTGCGGATCGCGTTCTCGAACGCTTCGCGCGTCAGTACTTTGGACAGGCACAGCCCTTCCAGCGCCATCTCGACGATGCGGATACCGGACATGTGCGCCAGCACGTAGCGGCGTGCGTCCACCGCCGGAATTGCCGCGTTGTGCGGCAGCGTGACGCCTAACGCCTCGGCCATGCAGGCCATCGTGGATGCGGTGCCCATGGTGTTGCAGGTGCCAGCCGAACGCGACATGCCGGCTTCGGCCGACAAGAAGTGATGCAGGTCGATCTCGCCGGCCTTGAGCGATTCATGCAACTGCCAGACGGCCGTGCCCGAGCCGATGTCCTTGCCGTCGAGCTTGCCGTTGAGCATCGGTCCCCCGCTGACCACGATGGCCGGGACATCGCAGCTTGCCGCGCCCATCAGCAGCGCCGGCGTGGTCTTGTCGCAACCGGCCAGCAGCACCACGGCATCGACGGGGTTGCCCCGGATGGCTTCCTCGACGTCCATCGCCGCCAGGTTGCGCGTGAGCATCGCCGTGGGACGCAGGTTCGATTCGCCGCTCGAAAACACCGGGAATTCCACGGGGAAACCGCCCGCCTCGTAGACGCCGCGCTTCACGTGTTCGGCAATTTTCCGGAAGTGCGCGTTGCAAGGTGTCAGTTCCGACCACGTATTGCAGATGCCAATGATCGGCCGGCCATCGAACTCGTGATTGGGAATGCCCTGGTTCTTCATCCAGCTTCGGTACATGAAGCCGTTCTTGTCGGCGGTGCCGAACCAGTGGGTGGAGCGGAGCTTGGGTTTCGAATCCGGCATGAGGGTTCCTGAATACGGCGGACGCATGCGGCGAGGCGGGACACGAGGCCGGCGTCGGGCATGACATCGGGTTGGGGCAATGAAGGGCGTCTCCCGCCCGGGGTGCGCGAGTGGCGCGGGCGATTGTTGTTTTCGAATGAGCGGCAGTCTACGCACCTATCGGATATGCTTCCAATGAAAAAGCACGCCGCTGCGATACCGATTCACGCATTGGTAATAACCCTATGCCCACCGCTCCCCCGTGGTACATCCGCGCCCGTCTCAAGACACGGCAGTTGCTGTTGCTGGTGGCGTTGGCCGAAGAAGGCAACATCCACCGCGCCGCTGCCGTGCTGAACATGACCCAGCCGGCGGCATCTAAGCTGCTTCGTGAACTAGAGGAAATGCTGGGCGTTCCGCTGTTCGAACGCTTGCCGCGCGGGATGCGGCCAACGCGCTATGGCGACGCCATGATCCGTCATGCGCGCGCGGTGGTCGGCAGCCTGGATCAGGCGCAGGAGGAGGTCATGGCGCTGCAGGCCGGGCGGCTCGGCCACGTGGCCGTTGGCGCGATCACCTCGCCTGGCGTCACGCTACTGCCACCGGCCGTGGCAATGCTCAAGCGGGAAAGCCCCGGCCTGCGCATATCGCTGGAAATCGAGAACAGCAACGTACTGCTTGAACGGCTGGCACAGGAGAAGCTCGACCTCGTGGTGGCACGCCTGTTCGCCGAGCATGACAAGCTGCATCTGCGCTACGAGCCACTGGCCGCCGAGCCTGTCTGCGTGGTGGTACGCCGCGATCATCCGCTGCTGCGCGCGGCGGCGCTGTCGCTGGCCGATCTCGACCGCGCGGGCTGGATCGTCCCGCCAGCAGGCAGCGTGCTGCGCCACCGCTTCGACCTGATGTTCCAGCGCGCCAGCCTGATTCCACCCACCAATGTCGTGGAAACTGCCGCGCTGTTGTTCGTGACGCAGATGATCGAGTCCAGCGACATGCTGGGCGTGCTGGCCGCCGATGTCGCCGCGTACTACGCCAGGCACGGCATGGTGGCAATCCTGCCGCTCGACGTGCCTTGCCACATGGATGATTTCGGCATCATCACGCGCACTGACCGGCTGCTGTCTCCGGCCGCCGAGCAGATGGCCGAAGCACTGCGTACCGTATCGAGTGCGATATACGGCGACGCGGAGAGCGCCCGACATTGAATACGGTGACGCCTCGATACGGTGGAGCGTGGGATACGCGCTTCGCCCTTCATGAAACGCGCTCGCGAAGCCTGCGCGGCGAGAACTTGAGACTCAGCAGCACGGATAGCAGGATCACCGTACCGACAATGGCGAGCGACCATTGCACGGGCATATGAAACCACGGGGCAGCCAACATCTTCCCGCCGATGAAGATCAGCACCAGGGCGAGCCCGTACTTGAGAAGGTGAAAGCGCAGCGACATGTCTGCCAGCAGGAAATAGAGTGCACGCAACCCCATGATGGCAAAGATGTTGGAGGTGAAGACGATGAAGGGGTCGGTGGTGACCGCAAAGATTGCCGGGATGCTGTCCACGGCGAAGACCAGGTCGCTGGCCTCGATCATGATCAACACCAGGAACATCGGCGTGGCCCAACGCATACCGTCGATCCGCACAAAGAACTTGTCGTTGTGAAATGCAGTTGTGATGCGCATGTGGCGGCGCAGCCAGCGCAATAGCGGATTCCTCTCCAGGTCAGGCTGTTTCTCCGCAAATACAAGCATCTTGATGCCGGTGATCACCAGAAAGACACCGAAGACATACAGGACCCAGGCGAATTCGCTGACGAGCCATACACCGGCCAGGATCATGCCCGCACGCATCACGATGGCGCCGAGTACGCCGTAGAGCAGCACCCGCCGCTGCAATTCGGGGGGCACCGCAAAGAAGCTGAAGATCATGACGAAGACAAACATGTTGTCGATCGACAGCGACTGTTCGATCAGGTAGCCGGTGATGAACTCCAGTGCCTTGCTGTTGGCGATGTCGCGGCTGGCATGCGTGTCGAGATACCACCAGAGCAGACCGGCAAACGTGCCTGCCATCGTCATCCATGCCACGACCCAGATGCCCGCTTCCCTGACCGAGACGCGATGCGCCTTGTTGCCACCGAAAACGAACAGGTCCAGCGCCAACATCGTCAGCACGAACACCACGAAGCCAGCCCACATCGGACCGGTAGCGAACGATTCCATCATCATGATTGCGTGGGCAAGGGATGCCGGCCGTACGTCCGATTTGCAGCGGCCGGCAGATTGGCGATCCAGAATCCGGCGCGGAAGCGCTTTACTCTCTCAGCCGCCGAGCAGGTTTCCGACGCGCGATGGCATTCATGCCTGACTGGCCAGAAGCAAGGCGAGACCGGCACCCAACCCTGCCGGTATGCCGACGCGCTCGATCAATGGGGCGGGCGGGCCGCCAATGACCTCGACGGGAACGGGGCAACTCTCCAGCAACTGGTTGGTGAGGGAATGCTCCACCGCACGCACCAGCGCGCTCTTGCGCGCGGTGCCGATCAGCACGCGGTCGCAGTGCAACTGCTGCGCCACATCCACGATACTCCGCACCGTCTCGCCTATCTGGAGGTGCTCGGCAAACGGCACGCCAGCCGCATGGAACATCGCTCTGGCCGCGGCAAGCTCCTCGTCGGCACGTTCGCGCTGGAAGTCGTCGCGTAGCGTGCGTTCGATGTAGTGGTTCACATTGCGCGAGAACGGGGGCTGAACGTTCAACAAATGGATATGACGGGCCTCGCCCTGAAGGTATTCTCCGATAGCCTGCCGTACCGCCAGCAATGCGCTCGGCGAACCGTCGCAAGGTACAAGTAGCGTGGCCATGTCTATGCCTCCTGGAGGGGCGTGCACGCACGTCAGGGCCGCGACCGCCGGGGTCCTGATGGTCTGCACTCACTGCAGTCGATAACTGCAATCTAGGGGGTAAACCTCCCAGCGAAAAGCAGATTGTTCGGATACCATCATTCGAAAAAACGGGAGGATTTCGCCTGCAAGACCAGGCGCCGACAAGGGCAATCCTCATGAACTACAAGCACCTGCACTACTTCTATCACGTAGCCAGGCTGGGTAGCGTCAGCCTGGCCAGCAAACGCCTGCATCTGTCGCCACAGACCATTAGCGGACAGATTCAGTTGTTCGAGGCATGCCTGGGCACACCGCTGTTCGCCAAGAGCGGCCGTGGCTTGCAGCTCACGGAATCGGGGCGCATGGTATTGGGGTATGCCGAAGCCATCTTCTCGATGGGCGCGGAACTTGAAGAAGCCGTACGGGCGTCGCCCTGCCAAGGCAAACCGCTGGAATTCCGCGTGGGCGTTGCTGACGCGGTGCCGAAAACCATCGCTTGCCGGCTGATCGAACCGGCGACGCAATTGCCTGGACCCGTCCGCATTGTGTGCCGCGAATGGAAGCTCGAACTGTTGCTTGCCGAACTGGCCCTTCACCGCATCGATCTCGTCATCGCCGATGCGCCGATTCCTTCGGCGGTCAGCATACGCGCCTTCAATCACCGGCTCGGCGGCTCGGGGATCAGCTTCTTTGCCGCCCCGGCGCTGCACGACCTCTGCAAGCAGCCCTTCCCTGCGTGTCTCGACGGGGCGCCAATGCTCATGCCCGCTGAGGATTCCGCGGTTGGGCAGCGACTGCGGCAGTGGCTGCAGTCGCTGTCGCTAACCCCGCGCATCGTTGGCGAATGCGATGACAGCGCACTCGCCAAGGAATTTGGCCGTCGCGGGCTCGGCATCTTTATCGGACCCACCGTGCTGGAGCAAGACATCGAAAACCAGTTCGGTGCGCGCGCACTCGGTGCGACCTCGGAAGTTGCAGAAGAGTTCTTTGCCATCTCCGTTGAACGCCGCATCACGCATCCATGCGTGACAGCGATTACCGCGTCCGCGCGTAACGAACTGTTTGCGAGGACAGCACGAGATCGACGGTCACGTCGCCCCGGCACCTGAACCCGATTCGTACACGGGTTTCGATTGTCTACGACGGAGGGCGTAACGGCAGCAGACGATGGTCGCACCACCCGGCGCTTCCCCTGCAAAAATACTGCGTCGAAGCGCATGTTTTGCGCGCGCAATCCGCTTTGGGAATGCTAGGCTGAAGCCCTTTTGCAAGCTGGGCACCGACTCTGCGGTTGCCATTTCTCAAGGAGCTTAAGCATGACGACTCAACCAGGTTCGCCCGAAAAGAAAACCGCCTACTGGGGCGTTCCGTGGGAAGACGCCTATGGCTATGCGCAAGCGGTGCAGGTAGGTAACGACATCTACGTGTCCGGTCAACTCAGCCACGACAGCCATGGCAATCTGATCGCGCCAGCCGCGCTTGACGCGAACGGCAAGCCGAGCGACTTCTCCACCATGGAAGCCCAGATGCGTGCCACCTACGAGAACCTCGCCACCCTTCTCGGTCGATTCGGCGCAACGCTGGACAATGTCGTGGAAGAGACCGTCTACGTTCTCGATGTCGACGCGGCCTTCGCCGTGGCAGGCAAGGTCCGCAAGGCGGCATACGGCACAGAGCGCCCGCAATGTGCCAGCAACCTGATCGGCGTCTCCCGACTGGCCATGCCGCCGCAGTTGATCGAAATTGCCTGCAAGGCCGTGCTGAGTCCGACAGCAACGGCCTGAGGTCAGCGCCCGCGTGTGGTGACGTCGGGCAGCGGACGGCAATCGCTGCCATTCCAGCTCACTGGAGATAGCGATACGCCGCCGCTTCTTCCCCAAGCACCGAAATAGGGCGTGCAGCGGCGCGCGGGGTCCAGCGGCACGAACACTGCGGTGTCATCGTCGTAGATCTCCGCAACGAGACAATCCGACGGCGAGCCGGGATCGCAGGCGAGCGCCCCGCATTCGAGCACATGGCCGACGTGGTATGCCAGGCCTGCATCAATGCCGCGCCGGATCATGTCAGACACCCTGCGTTCAGTGCGCGGCAGCTTCTCCTGCACCAATGCCGGTTTCCGAGCGCAGTTCCTGCGCCTCGAATCCAGCCTTGTCGAGCAGCGCGCGCTTGGACCTGTCAGTGACCGAGAACAGCCAGATGCCGACGAATCCGATCGTCATCGAGAACAGTGCCGGCGAGGTGTAGGGGAACGGCGCGCTCTTGAAGTGGAACACGTCGACCCACACTGCCTGCGACAGTACGGTGAGTACCAC
>NZ_JBDKXK010000083.1:0-296 GCF_039710735.1 Cupriavidus sp. DL-D2
ATTCAGCAGCGTGTAATAGACGTACTGCTGCAGATCTTTCGTATCCGTGAAGCGGTACTTGAGCCATCCATTTGCCGCAAGCCGTGCGGTTGCCATACTTGTCGGTGATGACGAACCGTGTGAGGTTGTAGGGGGTGTAGTTGAACCCCGCGATGCTTAGTCCGCCATATGTCGGTTCGGACGAGAACGCGTCGCATCCGGTGAGCAATGACGAGAACAGGAGGGCCGCACCTGCCAATCTTCTTTTGGTTTTGGTTCTTGCTGTGGCGCCAGGCACTTTGAGTAAATATGCCTGC
>NZ_JBDKXK010000084.1:0-32017 GCF_039710735.1 Cupriavidus sp. DL-D2
GTCGCATCCGGTGAGCAATGACGAGAACAGGAGGGCCGCACCTGCCAATCTTCTTTTGGTTTTGGTTCTTGCTGTGGCGCCAGGCACTTTGAGTAAATATGCCTGCCATCTCTTCACAGGCTTCGGCCGTTCAATTGACTTCGCAATCCCTCCAACCTCACTCACCATCTTCCACACCTCCGTTCTCAGCTTGACTGAATAATTCGCGTAGTCGATCCGCCTGCGGGCCGCAAGTTACGCTCAATTCAATGTGCTGAGAACGGTCCAACCGCCGGGTTTGCAGTGCATGGTCAAACAAACTGCAAAATCAATTTTTGCCGATGTCTCTGAGTGCGATGCGCCCAATCGGAGCCATGGTGTGGTGGTTGTCGAAAGCACAGACGATCCTCATCGCACCCCCACCGCACTACACCTCAGAAATTTCTGCCCCCTAGCCCGATTTAACCTCCCTGCCAACCCACCACAGGTCTATTCAATCTTCTGACTGGTACCCGACGTGTGATTCGTTGTCTACCCTGTGGGTCTCGTAAGGGGGATCGAGAACAAGGAGCGCGCCGTGAAGACCATTGCCGGGCCGTTGGCCGCCTGCATGCTTGTCTTGGGTTGCAGCACATCGACGCCGAAGCCGGGGCCGATGCCCGATACGCAGAGTGGCAAGCCCAAGCGGGCCGCGCAGGGTTGGGTGGGAGCGCATCGGGACTGGATGTCCGACAAGGAACTGGCGGCGATTCTGTCGCAGGCCGAGTATCGCCGGGTGCGGGAATTGCTGGCATCGCCGCAGTGTGTCGAACCGGCGCCGAGGTCTGCCGGCAAAGGGGCCAGTGTGTCGGGGTCCTTTCTCGCTTCGGCATCGCGCGATGTCATCGACATGACAGCCGCGCGCAGCGGGTCGGCATCCGCACCTGCACAGCGCGAGGGGCTGGATGCTAGCAGCGTCGATGTGGGATTCTCCGCCGCAGGATTCCGGGGGATACGTTGCGTGGTCTTCGCGCGGTATGCCGTCGGTGATGCGCCGTCGCGTCCCGGACTGCTGGCCGTGCTCGGTATCGAGCAACGGTTCGATGAAGGCAAGTTCACCGATTACTTCCGCTTCCGGCCGCTCTACGTACGCGCTGGCAATACGATTGCGCGGACTGCGGGTGCCGATCCGAAAATCACGGTGTCCTTCGCGCTCGTGGCGCGCCAACTCGTGGTGAGTAGCGCGGGCGCGGCGACGTTTGCCGAACTCGGCGCCGCCACGGTGTCTGTGCCAAGCGTGGCTGTGGCTGGCGACGCTGCGGCATGTGGCGCGACGCCGTGCTTTGGCATGTCGGCACCCATTCCCGTGCCGGTGGCGCGTGGCACTGTGGTACTTGCGATCGGTGTCAGCGAAGCGGGCGATGCCGGCGCGGATATCGATCAGTCCGCTGCGGAGCAGGCGGCGGTCAGGGCTGCGCTTGGTCCGGCCATGCCGGTGTTACCGGGACGCAAGCCGGTGAAATGACCGGACACTCCGCATCCGTCAACTATTGATTCTGATCACGCCTCTCTCTATCAGCCGTCGTCTGGCACACGAAAGAATGTAAATTTTTTCGTCGGGCAGACATGAGAGGGGAGTGAGTCTTGCAGATTCTTCGTGTTCAGGAAGTCGAGCAATCTGGCGGTAGCGCATTATTGTGGACGGGGGCGTGAATGGAACAGCATCCACTGTGCGCCCAGGGCGATCCATCGCGAGAGATCGCCAGGAAGAACGGGATGTTCCCAGTCGTGGACCTCGTCTGTGCAGCTAGTCATGCGCTGTGCCGTGCAATCCCCGTGTTGATCTTGTCGGCAATGGTCGGCGGTGCCATCGGCGTGCTGCTGACCTATTGGCGAGGCCAGCAGTGGGAAGCCAGCATGCTGGTCCAGGTCGGGCAGATTGGCAGTTCGTCGGCGCCGCTCGTCGCCCCGGCCGATCTCGTGAACCGGGTCAATTTCGCGGGATTCTCGGCACAGGTTTGCGGCGCGGCGGGATATGTCGAGCCATCGGGAAAGGACCCTCGTTGCCGGATTGTCAGGAAGACGCTGTCGGCCAGATTGCCGCGCAGTGGCAACCTTGTTGCGGTGAGTGTGCGTGATGTCTCGCCTGATGGCGCGAGAGCGCTTGCGGCACTGGCGCTGAATATTCTTCAGACCGAGCATCAGGCCATTCTCGAGCCGTCGGTCACTCGGCTGACCAATACCCTCAATGACGTCAATGCGAATATCCGCCTCATCACGGAGAGTCGCGCCGAGATATTCAAATCCGTGATCAAGGTCGCCGGCACGAACGCTGTCGAGCGGAAATTCTCCGAGAACGTGCTGTTGTCCAGCTTGATCAAATCCGACGATTCCGAAGTGCGCGCGCTGCGCCAGCAGAAGGAACAGATCACCGAGCAACTCAGCAATGTCCGCACGTTCAATACGCGTAGTGTTGCGCCGGTCTTTGTGCCTACGCGTCCAGCCGCAGGCACCTATCTGATGCCCACCATCCTGTGGAGCGTTCTCGGCATGGTGCTATGTGCCGCCGTGGTATTGATCCGGGACCCCATGACGCGTGCCGCAGCGTCGTACGACGACATTCGGGACGATTGAAGGTCTGCAGGGTGCGGCGGGTGGGTACTGGATGGCTGGCTCTCCCCCACGGCGCCGCTCCCGCGATGCGGGGGGAGTTCACCCACAGCACCGTCTAACCCCGGATCTTCCCGAAGCCACCTTCGGCCCAGCGCGCCGCGCTGTCGCGGGTCAACTTGAAATCTGGCCGGACGGTTGTCGTGCCGAGCGTATCCCCGAAGCGGTTGGTGGCCGTCAGTGTGCCGAACGGCTCGAATTCATCGGGGGTGATAACGAGCCGCACTTCCAGGGTGTCGGATTCGTGTTCGATCGTCACCTGCTTGTTGAGCTGGCCGTGCAGTTGCTGTTCGTGGCGGCGAATCACTTCGCTCGCCGTCTTGACCAGTGTCTGGTGCGCGGTGGCGTCGAGTGGCTTGGGGTCCACCTTGTTGCGGCCCATCGTCCACGGCCCGACGAGCGCGGGTTCGGCGCTGCCATCACGGATCATCTCGACGGCCCAGCCGTCGCCATCTTCGTTCTTGATGACCCGTGCGGTCCAGCCCTTGTCGCGCCAGAGCCGGGGTTCGTGGATGCGGGAGGCGTCGTCCTCCGCGGCCATCGTGTCACTGTGATCCATTGAGCTTGCCACCTGTCCATGCCGATGCATTCTGCGAGGCGACGAATTTTAACGCAGACCGCTGCCGACCTCATCCGCCTCAGCCCGATTCGCGCAGGAGCAGCGCCACGCTCCGCTCTGCCAGCGCAGCGATAGTGCGCGAGGGGTTGAGCCCGAGCGGGCGCGGCACGATGGCGCCATCCATGACGTAGAGGCCGGTGTAGCCGAATACGCGGCCCTGCGCATCCACCACGCCGTCGCCGATATGGTTTCCCATATTGCAGCCGCCCAGCGGATGCGGCGTGATGAGGTTATGCAGCAGCCGCCAGGTGGGCGGCACCCAGGGGTCACCACCGGTGGCGTGCGACAGGCGGGTATGGGCCGCGATCATCGATTCGATCACCGCTTCCGACGCGCGGTATGACCATTGCATGTCGAGCGTGTGGCGCCACGGCGCGTACCACTTGCGGCAAAGCCGTAGCTGACCATCGCCAGGGTCAACCGCCTGGCCGAACCACGGCATCATGTGTTCCAGCGGATCGCCATCGTCAATCAGTCCGCCGATCTCCTTCCATAGCATGCGCAGCTTTCCACGCGGCAGTCGTCTCAGCCGGCGACGAATGTAATTGCCAGCGAGATTCGGAATGCCGCCGTCTTCCACGAATAGCGACTGGCCACCGGGACCACTGCGGTCGAGCAGGTCGATCACGGCAGAGATGGTGACGCCATGGGCGGGCGACACCATCCGCTGGTCGTAGAACGCCGGTGTCACGAAATCGCCGTTGTGCGCCCAGCCGTGGCCAAGGCGCCGGGAGAGCGCGGGCAGCGTGCGATGTTCGTCCCGGCAACGCAGCAGCAGTTCGGTGCTGCCGATGGAGCCAGCGGCGAGAATGACACGCGTGGCAGTGGCCTCGCCCGGTTCCCGGCGTTCTCGGTCCATGTCGATCCTGTCGAAGCGTACGCGCCAGCCTTGCGCCAGCGGCTCGATACGGTTGACCACATGCAGCGGCCGGATTTCCGCGCCGTGGTCCACCGCCACCGCCAGGTAGTTGAGATCGAGCGTGTTCTTGGCCGAGACCTGGCACCCCACGTCGCAGTTGCCGCAATGCACGCATGTTCCTTGCCATCGGCCATGCCGGTTCAGGAATCGTTCGGAATGACGATCACTGCGCGCATCGTGCAAATCGGCGCGCCAGTGCGGAGAGAACGTGACGGCCAGCGGCAGCTTGCGAAAACGTTCGCTCCAGCCGCAGGCCTCGGCACCTTCGCGCAGCAGCAACGCGCGCTCGCTGAGCTGATCGTCGGGAACGGTTGCGACATCGAGCATCGCGCCCACGGTGTCGTAGTAGTCCTTGAGCGATGCGTAAGTGATATCTACGGGCCAGCCTTGCGCGAAGGTGTCCGGGGACGCCTCCACCGAAACGTTCGCGTAGATCAGCGACCCGCCACCGACCCCAGCGCCGGCAATCACCCACACGTCGTCGAACGCGCGGATATCGGCCCATCCGTTGAACCGCTGCGGTCGTCGCTGGCTCCATAGCCAGGGGTCATCTTCGTCGCGCGGGTAGGTGGAGGGGGTCCACGCCCTGCCGCGTTCGAGCACCAATACCTTGCGCCCGGCCAGCGCCAATCGACAGGCGGACACCGCGCCCCCGAAGCCGCTGCCAATGACGATCGCATCGTAGGCGCCGGCATTCATGGCGATGTCCGTTGTGGATGCCGATGCACGTCGATGGGTGCCTCGATGCGCTGTATCGCCATCGGCGGTGGCGTCTCACCACTGGCGGGAACGAAGCGCGGACCCCGCGCGTCGGGATTCGCACGCAGTCGCCACGTGTGGCCAAATTTCCGCAATGCCTGCACACCTTGGCCGAGCGACCAGCGACGGCAAACCGATTCGAGCTTGAGCGGATGAATGGTCAGCGTGTCCGCATCGAAGCGCATCCGAAGCAGGCACTTGTAGTCGTCGATGCCCTGCGATGAAAACACTTCCTCCATGTGCAGGCCCCAGAGCCGATTGGCCAGCACCATCCAGATGCCGAACAGCAGGCCGCCCAACAGGCCACCCAAGAACAGGATCTCGATCAGCAGCAACGGCACCAGTCGCCAGTCGGCGGCATGGATGCCGAAGTGATGCACGTTGATGCGCGTGAACACCCACAGCAGCGCGAAGGCGAGTGCGACATGCAGCAAACCGTGCAAGGCACCGGCGAGTCCGTCCAGCGAAAAGAGCCCCTTCGGGCCCCGCGTCGCCAGGGCGGCAAAGAACGCGACGATGGCGAGGATGAACAGCACCGATGACGGACTGCGTGCCAGCGCCCGCAGCAACAATCGCCAGACATCGGGAGTCTGCGCGAAGCCGACCTCCACCTGCGAGAGTGCCGCCATCAGTCCGCCGCTACCGATCATCGAGCCTGCCGGGGGCGTGGCGCTGTGCAGTATCCAGTCGAGCAGGAAATACAGCAGCGCCACCAGTGCGCAGAAGCTGGCGTTGCGCGCGGGCAGTTGCCACGCACGATCGCGCAGACGACGTGAGGTGGCCTTGTCCGGATAGACCGAATCGGCGAGTCGATAGTGCTGACGCGTGGCGCCGATGGAAATCGGGGAAGGCGTCTCCGGCAACTGATGCGTGCCATGCAGGAACGCGCCACCCCCGCCACAGGTAAAACGTTCGGGGCCATCGGTGCCGGTGCGCGGCGTGTAGCGCGCGTAGTGATGCATGTCACCGGCAAGAACCACAGCCAGATGGTCACCGAGCAAGAGCTCGATGCGGCTCAGGCTCCGGAAGCGGGGCGTGCGGGTTTCCATGGTCGGCAGTGTGCGACGTTGCGAACGTGCGACGCGCTGCATCTCGTCGATCCAGCTCGGCTCGGGCGTGCATAGCACCACACGGTCGCCAGGGGCAAGCTTTGCATGCATCACCCTGAAATACTCGTACTGCTGCCGGTCGATTTCGGAATCGAGTTGCAGGTCCAGGCCCCAGATCCACCATCCATGCGGCAATTGCAGGACGTAGTAGCTCGTCCGCTGGGCCGTGCGCCATCCGCCGATGGGTTCCCCGATGCAGAACAACTGCGCAAAGCCGCGCAGGCCGTCGTACCAGTCGTGGTTGCCAGGCGTGGCCACCATCAGCGGCGCATCGGGCACCACGATGGGAATTTCGCTGTTGGCCGTGGCGTCCGCTGGGACGGGCGCGGGAAACGCGGCGCGGAACGGATCGAGAAAGCGGGTGCGATAGCCGCTGTTGGCCGGCGTGGGATAGACCTGATCGCCGCCAAGCAGCAGCACCCCGGCGCGTGGCAGGGCCTGGTTCTCGCCTTGCAGATGCACGGGTTGGCTCACGCACAGCGCCATCGAATAGGTAGAGTGCCAGCCGTCGCCGGTATCCGCGAGATAGTCGACCCAGGTGGCGCCATCGCTGCCCGCGCTAACTTGCATGGGTGGGTTCGACACGGCGGGATTGAGCGCGGCCTGCACGGCGCGCGCATCGGCAAAGGCGCCAATGATTTGCGCCACGGCCACGCGGACCGCCGTCATGAGCAACTGAAGTGGACTCAGCCAGTTGACCATGGGCTCGTGCGTGTAAAGCTCGATGCGGCCCGTGACGGAAGATGCCGTATCCGCTGGCACCGCCGGCGTCGGGTCGTGCGGCGTTGCTTCAGGCATGAAATGGCGCCTCGCGATCATCGATAACATCACCTAATATAGGTGATCGAAAGACACGATCATTCCGATTTGCAAATCGGAGACACATAGGCAGGGTTCCGGGGACTTTGGGGGTCAAACGCGGGGGAGGCTGAGAACTTCATGCTCAGTCGTAGAACCTTTCTGATCGGCGGCGCGGGGGCTGCTGCCGCAGGCACGCTGGCGGTGGGCTGGGCGTTGTTTCGTCCCGACCATCGGCTGGAAAGCCGCACCGCGTCCGCTGGATCGTCCGATACGCAGATACCGCTGAACGGCTGGGTCATCATCGGCACGGATAACCGCGTAACGGTGGTGATGAGCAAGGCCGAGATGGGGCAGGGCATCCACACTGGTGCGGCCATGCTGCTGGCCGAGGAACTCGATGCGGACTGGACCCAGGTACGCGTGGTGCAATCCCCCATCGACCGCATCTATATCAACCGCGAAAACATCGTCAACGGACTGCCCTATCGCGATGACGATCCGCGCGAGCATGTGGAGTTCATTCGCGACTTCGCGCGTCGTACCACGCGTTACTTTGGCTCGATGGTGACCGGTGGGTCCACCAGCATCCAGGACCTGTGGATGCCCATGCGGGAGGCTGGTGCTTCCGCCCGCGCGATGCTTTGCACGGCGGCGGCGAACCTGTGGGGCGTGCCGGTGGAAGCATGCGTAGCCAAGGCCGGTGTCGTGTCGCATGGGGCATCGAAACGATCCGCCACGTTCGGTCAGCTTGTGCCGTTGGCACGCGATTTGTCACAGCCGTATTCGCCTACGCTCAAGACGCCGGCAGTCTACGTGTTGATCGGCAAGAGTCCGAAGCGGATCGAAGGCAAGGCCAAGCTCGATGGCAGCCTGCGTTTCGGTATCGATATCGGTCCCGCTGATCTGCCGAGAAAGACGGAAGGGGGCCAACCCGTCGACTTGCTCTATGCCAGCGTGTTGATGTGTCCGACGCTCGGCGGCCGTCCTAAGTCGCGCGATGTGTCGATCAAGGATGTGAAGGGCGTGCATGGCTGCTTTGTGGTCGATGGTTACAACGGTGGCACGGCCGGTGTGGCCGTGATTGCGGATAACCCATTCATCGCCATGCGCGCACTATGCAATCTGCCAGTGGAATGGGACCACGGCGAGGCGGCGAAACTCAACACTGCCGACATCATGCAGACGCTGGAGCGCGCCATCGACGACACATCGCGCGTGACTTACTACGAGGCGGGCGATGCGGATGCAGCGCTGAAACGCGGCAAGGTGCTGCAGATGCGCTATACCGTGCCCTACCTCGCACATGGTGCATTGGAGCCGATCAACTGCACGGCGCTGGTGGACGGTGGGCACGCCACGGTGTGGGTCTCCACGCAGGTGCCACAGGCCGCGCGCAAGGCGGTGGCGGATGCGTTGGGAATCGGCGTGAACGACGTGACCGTGCATCAGGCGTATCTCGGCGGGGCCTTCGGCCGGCGCCTTGAAGTCGACTACGTGGCGCAGGCCGCCGTCATTGCCGCGCAGATGAAAGGCCGTGCCGTGCAGACGATATGGTCGCGGCCACAGGACATGACGCACGATTTCTATCGCCCTGCGTGCGTGGCGAAGTTCAGCGGATCGCTCGATGCCGAGGGCAACCTTGCGGCATGGCATGCGGTGTCGGCCAGCCAGTCCGTGACCGAACAGGTGCTGCCGCGTACGTACGGCGTACCGGAATTCCTTGCACGCCATATGCCCGATGGCACGATGGCCGAAGGCGGCTTTGACATCCCGTACGAATGCCCGAACGTGAGCGTCGCGCACACGCGTGTGGATCTGCCGATTCCCGTGGGCTACTGGCGTTCTGTGGGCCACTCGCATCAGGCGTTCTTCGTCGAGAGTTTCATCGATGAAATGGCTGCGGCAGCAGGCAAGGACCCGATCGATTTCCGCCTGGCGCTGCTCGGCAAGCCTGAACATCGGCGGCATGCGGCGGTGTTGCGCGCGCTGATCGATTTCGCGGGCTGGCGGCAGCCGCTCAAGTGGAAGGATCGCACCGGCACGGAGTTCGCACGCGGCATGGCGATGCATGTGTCGTTCGACAGCATCGTGGCGCAGGTGGCGGAGGTACGCCGCGAGACGGCCAGCGAGGGGAGCGCCGGATTTCGTGTGACGCGCGTGTTCTGCGTGGTGGACTGCGGGCTGGCGATTCATCCGGACATGGTGGTGCAGCAGATGGAGAGTGGCATCGTCTTCGGACTCTCGGCGGCGCTGCAGCAGGCGGTGACGATTCGCAACGGACAGGTGGAGCAGCACTATTTCAGCGAGGTGCCGTTGATCGATATCGAGACATGTCCGGAGATCCGCACGCGCGTCATGACCGGCACTGGCAACCTGCCGCATGGTGTGGGTGAGGCCGGGACGCCTCCCATCGCCCCGGCTGTTGCAAACGCGGTGGCGCTGCTGACCAGCAAACGTCCATACAGTCTGCCGTTGACGGCACCGCCGGCATTGCCGGAAGCCGAGCGCACGCAGGAAGGAGACAGGTGGTGCCAATGGTGCAAGTCACTCTGAACGGCAAGACCGTCACGGTCAACTCGGCACCCGATACGCCGCTGCTGTGGGTGTTGCGCTGCGAACTGGGTCTGACGGGTACGAAGTTTGGATGCGGCGTGGGCATCTGCGGCGCGTGTACCGTGCTGGTGGGCAAGGAACCCAAGCCGGCATGCCGCGAACTGGTCAAGGGCATCAACAATGCGCGCGTGACGACGATCGAAGGACTCGACGGCCCCGTCGCCGATGCGTTGCGCAAGGCATGGATCGCATGCGATGTGGTGCAGTGCGGCTACTGTCAGAGTGCGCAGTTGATTGCGGCAGCGGCGTTGCTGACGCGGCGGCGCGCACCGAGCGACGCCGACATCAATGCTGCGATGAAGGACATTGCGTGCCGCTGCGGCACGTTCCCGCGCATCCGGCGCGCGATCCATATGGCGGCCAGTGCGCTGCGATGAATGTGAACGGAGACAACGAATGAGAAAACTGATCGCTTCCACCTTCGTATCGCTCGACGGCGTCATGCAGGCGCCGGGCGGTCCCGAGGAAGATCCCACCGGCGGATTCGCGCACGGCGGCTGGACCTTTCCGTACTGGGACGAGGTGATGGGGCGCTCGATGAAGGGCCTCGACGGCAAGGACCGTGAGCTGGTGCTGGGACGCCGCACCTACGAGATCTTCGACGGCTACTGGCCTTATCAGCCCGCAGATAGCGAGATCGCGCAAACGCTCAATGCGGCGAGAAAGCACGTGGCATCGCGCACGTTGAAACAGGTCACGTGGAATAACTCGACGCTGCTGGGCGACGACGTGCCCAAGGCGGTGGCCGCGCTGAAGGCGCAGGCGGGACAGGACCTGCAGATCATCGGCAGCGGCAACCTGATCCAGACACTGCAGGCTGCGGCACTGATCGACGAGTACAACGTGTGGACCTTCCCCGTGGTGCTCGGCCGCGGCAAGCGGTTGTTCGAATCTGGAGCGCGGCCGGAGGAACTGAAGCTGGTCGACTCGCTGCACTCCACGACAGGCGTTGTGCTGAGTACCTACGTGCCAGCGGGCGAAGTACGGGTAGGCACGTTCGAGACAATCGAACCCAGCGAGAAGGAACGGGCGCGACGGAAGCGGATGGCGGGTGGGGCGAATTGGTAGAGCAAGCGAGCTCGCAGCATATGACTGACCTTTCTCCCCTCTCCCGCGCGCGGGAGAGGGGCGGGGAGAGGGCAGGGCGGTGCAAAATGCGAGGTGGTCGGCAAGCAGAGCCGCTGGCCCTCTCCCCCAACCCCTCTCCCACTTCGCGGGAGAGGGGAGGGGAGAGGGCAGGGCGGTGCAAAAGGCGAGGTGGTCGGCAAGCAGAGCCGCTGGCCCTCTCCCCCAACCCCTCTCCCACTTCGCGGGAGAGGGGAGCAGACCGGCGGGAGGTGAGAGCGAGACGAGCTACAGCCTTACAGCGCCATATCCGGCACCTTCTTCACCACGCCCGGCGTCGTTGTGGGGGCGGTGGACGGGACGAAGCCGTCGAGGCTGGGCGGGGCGATGGCCAGTTGCAGGGTTTCGGCGGTGGTGGCCCATTCCGTTGCCAGAAGCTGCGGGTTCTCATTGAGCTTCTTGCCGTAGCTGGGCACGATCTCGCGGATTTTCTGCTGCCATGCCGGCGTCTTCATCTGGTCTGCGAAGACGCGTTCCAGCAGCGACAGCATGATCGCCGGCGATGTGGAGCCGCCCGGCGAAGCACCCAGCAGTGCGGAGACGGAGCCGTCCGCGGATACCACGACTTCGGTACCGAGCTTGAGCACGCCACCCTTCTCGGGGTCGTTCTTGATGATCTGCACCCGCTGGCCGGCTTCCCACAGGCGCCAGTCAGCGTCCTTCGCCTCGGGCATGTAGTGGCGGAGTGCCGCCATCTTTTCGTCCCGCGACAAGGCCAACTGCTCCGCCAGATACTTCACCAGCGCGAATTCGTGCGCGCCGACCTGCAGTTGCGGCACGATGTTCGACGGCGTGGTGGCCTTGACCAGATCGAAGTACGAGCCATTCTTGAGGTACTTGCTCGACCATGTGGCGAACGGTCCGAACAGGATGACCGTCTTGCCGTCGAGGACACGCGTGTCGAGGTGAGGCACCGACATCGGGGGCGAGCCGGTATCCGCCAGGCCGTAGACCTTGGCCAGATGGCGCGCGGCGATCTCGGGCTTGTCGCAGACCAGGAACTCGCCGCCGACCGGGAAGCCGCCGTATTGCTTCGCCTCGGGAATGCCGGACAGTTGCAGCAGCGGCAGAGCTGCGCCACCCGCGCCGATAAATACTTTCGCGGCATCGACCGTCTGGATTTTCGTGCCGTCCCGGGTATCGAACGCGGACACACGCCATGTGCCATCTTCGTTGCGCGTGATCGACCGCACTTCATAGCCGGTGGAGACCTTCACGCCGGCCTTGGCGGCGAGGTGCGTGTAACGCAGCCTTCGCCGATTCTGGGGAAAACCCCGATAGGCAAGTGTGAACAAATGGGGTTGAGAACGATTGACACATTGCCCGAGGCATGCCGACGGGGTAAGCCTCGCCAGACGCCATGGATCAAACAAGATCGGCGTAAAGTCGGTCAAGCGCCACAAGTATTCGCAGAAAATCGTAGTTTTCCCGGGGTGACGGGGCGCACGCTGGTATCGTATCGGCCTTGAAAAAAATTCCACTCCTCCTCGGCACACGATCCCAATGAAAAAAATCGCTGCACTCCTGATGATTGCCGGTCTCGTCACGCTCGCCGCCTGCGGCAAGAAAGAGACTGATACCACTGCCCAACCGGCTGCTGCCGCTGCCACCACCGTGGTGGTGGGCCTGGACGACAACTTCCCGCCGATGGGCTTCCGCAACGAGAAGAACGAACTGGTCGGCTTCGACATCGACATGGCGAAGGAAGCGAGCAACCGCCTGGGCCTGAAGGTGGAGTTCAAGCCCATCGACTGGAGCGCCAAGGAAGCCGAACTGAACGGCAAGCGCGTGGACGTGCTGTGGAACGGCCTGACGATCACGGACGAGCGCAAGAAGAACATCGGCTTCACCGCGCCGTACATGACCAATCACCAGATCATCATGGTCACGGCCAACTCGCCGATCAAGACCAAGGCAGAACTGGCCGGCAAGATCGTAGGTGCGCAGGACGGCAGCAGCGCCGTGGACGCCATCAAGAAGGACGAAAAGACGGCGGCGAGCCTGAAGGACGTGAAGACGTTTGGCGACAACGTCACCGCGCTCATGGACCTGTCGACCGGCCGCCTCGACGCCGTCGTCGTGGATGAGGTCGTGGGCCGCTATCTGGCCAGCAAGCGCCCCAACGAGTACCGCGTGCTGGACGAGAACTTCGGCACGGAAGACTATGGCGTGGGCGTGCGCAAGGATGACGCGGAGCTGCTCGAGAAGCTGAACAAGACGCTGGCGGCGATGAAGCAGGATGGCACGGCTGCGAAGATCTCGGCGCAGTGGTTCGGCGCGGATATCACGAAGTAAACAAGAAGTCAGCAAGTAAGCAGAAAAAACCCAGCCAGCGCGCCGGAGGCGTGCTGGCATTTTCGTTTCCGCATGGACTACGTTCTTACACTGCTGCCCCCGATGATGGAGGGGGCCAAGCTCACGCTGGGCTTGTTCGCCATTACCCTGGCGCTGGCCGTGCCATTGGGACTGGCGCTGGCGCTAATGCGCATCTCGGCCTGGCGGCCGCTGAGCCAGCTGGTCAACGGCTATATCTGGCTGATGCGCGGCACGCCGCTCATGCTCCAGATGCTGTTCATCTACTACGCGTTGCCCTTCGTGCCCTACGTCGGCATCAAGCTGCCCGACTTCCCGGCTGCCGTGGTGGCGTTCGCGCTGAACTACGCGGCGTACTTCGCGGAGATCTTCCGTGCAGGTATCCAGTCCGTGGAGCGCGGTCAGTACGAGGCCAGCAAGGCATTGGGCCTGAGCTATGTGCAGACCATGCGCCGCGTGGTGCTGCCGCAGATGATCGGCCGTGTCCTGCCGCCGGTCAGCAACGAGACCATTACGCTGGTCAAGGACACCTCGCTGATCTACGTGCTGGCGCTCAACGACATCCTGCGTACCGCGCGCGGTATCGTCCAGCGCGATTTCACCACCTCGCCGTTTCTGGTCGCTGCGGCGTTCTACCTCGTCATGACGCTGATCCTGACGTGGTTCTTCCAGAGACTCGAGAAGCGCTATGCAAAATTCGACCAGTAAGCCGATGATCGTTGCCAGCGACATCCACAAATCGTTCGGCACGCTGCAGGTGCTCAAGGGCGTGTCGCTCTCGCTGAACAAGGGCGACGTGACCGCCGTGATCGGTCCGTCCGGCTCGGGCAAGAGCACGTTGCTGCGCTGCCTGAATCATCTGGAAGTGGTCGATAGCGGCGAGATTCGCGTGGCGGGCGAGTTGCTGGTGTCCACGGTAGAAGGCCGCGCGAAGTATCCCGATGCGGCCACCGTGCGGCGCGTCTGCGCGAAGATGGGCATGGTGTTCCAGTCGTTCAATCTGTTTCCGCACCTGACCGTGCTGGAAAACCTGATCGAAGCGCCAATCACGGTCAAGCGCATGCCGCGCGACCAGGCCATCACCATCGCCGAATCGCTACTGCACAAGGTGGGTCTGTCCGACAAGCGCGACAACTATCCGTCGCGGCTCTCAGGCGGGCAGAAGCAGCGTGTGGCCATCGCACGCGCGCTGGCGATGGAGCCGGACATCATGCTGTTCGATGAACCGACTTCCGCGCTGGACCCTGAACTCACCGGCGAAGTGCTGCGCACCATGCGCCAGCTTGCCGACGAGCACATGACGATGCTCGTGGTCACGCACGAAATGGGCTTTGCCCGTGACGTGGCGAACCACGTGGTCTTCATGGATGGCGGCAAGGTCGTGGAGGAAGGCGCGCCCGAGCAACTGTTCGGTGCGCCCGTGCATGCGCGTACGCGGGATTTCCTGGCGCGCGCTTACTGATGCGGGGAGAGCGGGGCGCTGTCAGGCGCTTCCGCTAGAATGGGCCGCCATTCCGGCCCGACACTCATCTCGCCCGCTCCCATGCTCGTCGCGCAACTCAAGTCGTTCTTCATGGTCGCCCGCATGGGCAGCATCACGCTGGCCGCCAAGCAGTTGGGTCTGTCTCAGCCGACCGTGACCTCGCAGATCAAGGCGCTGGAAGAGGCGTACAACATCGAACTGTTCTACCGGGGCGGCCGTCGCCTTGCGCTGTCCGATGCAGGCGTGCGGCTGATGCCGCTGGTGGATGAACTGGTCCGCCAGGAAACCGAGATCGAGTTCTTCCTGCGCAATTCCGGCGGCACGGCCACCGGGCATTTGCGCATTGGCGCCACCGGGCCGTACTACATCCTCGATATCATCGATCGTTTCTGCAGCGATCATCCCGGCATCGACGTGAGTATCGAGGCGGGCAACTCGGCGCAGATGCTGGAGGCGTTGCAGGAATACCGCGTGGACGTGGCGTCGTCGTCGCACCGCGTGGACGATGCGCGCTTCCTGCGGATCGAACTGGCGCGCGATCCGCTGGTGCTGGTGGTGCATCGCAGCCATCCGCTGGCCGCCCGCAACAGTGTGCCGGTGAAGATGCTGGCGCAATGCCGGCTACTGGTACGCGAGGCGGGATCGACAACGCGTGCGATGACCGAGACGATGATGGCTCAGGCGGGTGTGACGCCAGCGTCCACGGTGGAGATTGGCAGCCGCGAATCCATACGCGAGGCCATCACGCGCAACCTGGGTGTGAGCGTGATTGCGCGGCAGGAAGTGCCGAGCCATCCGGATCTGCGCATGCTGACGTTCGACGATGCAAAGCCTGAACTGAGCGAATACCTGTACTGCCTGCACGACCGCAGCGAGGCGCGGCTGATTGCGGCTTTCCTGGGGCTCGTGCACCCGGTTGCGTAAGCCGGACCCACCACTCCAATACAAAAACCGGGAATGGAGGCATTGGCGCATTTGGGCTAACTGCCACGATGGCTACATGCCGGCTGACTACATTGGGGGCTGTTATCGCAACCGCCCCCGCCGATGTTCCAGCCAACCTTCCACCCGAACCAGAGCAACGCCAGACCGTTTCTCTCCGTGCGGCAAGTCACGCGCCGCTTTGGTGCGTTCACGGCACTCGAAGGCGTGTCGCTGGATGTGGCGCAGGGCGAATTCGTCTGCCTGCTGGGCCCGTCCGGCTGTGGCAAGACCACGCTGCTGCGCATCATCGCCGGGCTCGAAGCGCAGGATGCCGGAAGCATCGTGGCCGGTGGCCGCGATATCTCCAGCCTGCCGCCAGGCGAGCGTGACTACGGCATCGTCTTTCAGTCCTATGCGCTGTTTCCCAACCTGACGGTTGCGCAGAACGTGGCCTATGGCCTCGGTGATGTGCGCGGCAGCCGTGCGCGGGAGCGGGTGTCCGAGATGCTGGCGTTGGTCGGTCTCTCGGGCAGCGAGGCCAGGTATCCCTCGCAACTGTCGGGCGGCCAGCAGCAGCGCGTGGCACTGGCGCGCGCGCTGGCGCCCGCACCGTCGCTGCTGCTGCTCGACGAACCGATGTCGGCGCTGGATGCGCAGGTGCGTGAACATTTGCGCATCGAACTGCGCCGCCTGCAGCGCAAGCTGAATGTGACCACGGTGATGGTCACGCACGATCAGGACGAGGCGATGGCCATGGCCGATCGCATCGCCGTGATGTCGAACGGTCGCATCGAGCAGACCGGCTCGCCCGCTGACATCTATGCACAACCGGCCACGGCATTCGTCGCCGGGTTTGTCGGTCAGGCCAACTGGCTGCCGTTGTCGCGCAGTGCGGAAGGTATGCCGATGCTGGCCGGCAAGGCGTTGTCGATTGACGGGAATGCCGATGCCGATGTCGCCAACGGAGCGCCCCGCCTGTTCTGCCGCCCCGAAGCCGTGACACTGCACGCCGCTGACGATGCACCCAATCGCCACCTCGCCCGTGTGGTCGAACACATCTATCTGGGCAGCCGCACGCGCCTGACGCTGGCTATCGACGGCTTGCCCGACGCGCCGCTGGTGGCCGAAGTGCCTTCGCATTCGCTGCGTGCAGATGTTGGCGACAGCAAGCTGTGGATCGCGCTGGCGCGTGACGGCCTGCGGGTCTACGCGTGAGGATGTGATGCCGATGATCCAACGCGAAGCCCACGTCATGGCCATCACGCCCGCTGCATCCACGCCGCACACACCGTTCTGGCGCACCGATGCGCCGATGCTCGCGGGCATGAAGTTCGTATGGCTGCTACTGCTGACGCTGGGCCTGCTGCTGCCGGTGGCGATGATGCTGCTGCAGGCCACGGGCCTGGTTGCGGGCGCGCACAGTTCCGATCAGCACGGCATGGCGCTGGTTGCCCATGTGGTGCAGGCGCCAAATTTCCTGGCGATGGTGGGCCGCACGCTCGCGGTGTCTGCCACCGTGGCGTTGATCGTGGTGCCGCTGGCTTTCGCCTTCGCCTATGCGGTGCAGCGCACGCGCATGCCGCTGCGCGGCACGATGCGCACCTTGGCCATGCTGCCGCTGTTTGCGCCGTCGCTGCTGCCGGGTATCGCACTCGTCTATCTGTTCGGCAATCAGGGTTTGTTCAAGGCATGGATGCCCGGCGCGAGCATCTACGGCTTCTGGGGTATCGTGCTGGGCGAGTCGTTCTACACGTTCCCCTACGCGCTGATGCTGATGCTCGCTACGCTGACGCTGGCCGATGGGCGACTCTACGATGCAGCGCGCGCAATGGGTGCGACGCAGTGGCGCACGTTCTGCACGGTCACGCTGCCCGGTGCGCGTTACGGCTTGTTTGGCGCGTTCGCACTGGTGTTCACGCTCGTCGCCACGGACTTCGGCGTGCCGACCGTGGTGGGCGGCAGCTATCAGGTGCTGGCCGTGGAAGCGTACAAGGCCGTGGTGGGCCAGCAGCAATTCGCACGCGGCGCAGTGATCGGTCTGATGCTGTTGCTGCCCGCATTGCTGACGTTCGGTGTCGAGCGCATCGTGCAGCGCCGCCAGCATGCCGCGCTGGCGAGCCGTGCGCAGCCGTATCAGCCGCAACCGGATCGCTTGCGCGATGGACTCTATCTGCTGCTGACCACGCTCGTGATCGGCTGGATTCTGCTGATGCTCGCCACGGCGGTGGGCGCATCGCTCGTAAAGCTGTGGCCGTACAACCTCGACCTGTCGCTGCGCAACTACGACTTCGACAATATGGATGGTGGCGGCTGGCTGGCGTATCGCAACAGCCTGAAGCTCGCCACGCTGACCATGATGTTCGGCACCGCATTGATCTTCACCGGTGCATGGCTGGTGGAGAAGACGCGCGTGGCCACATGGCTGCATCCGGTGATCCGCTTTGCCGTGCTGCTGCCGATGGCGGTGCCCGGTCTTGTGTTGGGTCTCGGCTACGTCTTCTTCTTCAACCATCCGGACAATCCGCTGAATGGCCTGTACGGCAGCATGACGCTGATGGTGCTCTGCACGATCATGCATTGCGCCACCACGGCACACCTCACGTCGGTGGCGTCGCTCGGTCAGCTCGATCCGGTCTTTGAATCGGTATCGGCCTCGCTCAAGGTTTCGGCGCTGCGCACCTACTGCCGCGTGACGTTGCCGATGTGCCTGCCCGCCGTGCTGTCCTGCGCACGCTTTCTGTTTGTCTCGGCGATGACCACGGTATCCGCCGTGATCTTCCTGTACAGCCCTGACACCGTGCTGGCTTCGGTAGCTGTGCTGAACATGGATGACGCCGGCGACATCGGTCCCGCTGCGGCCATGTCCACGCTGATTCTCGTCACATCCATCGTCGTATCGCTGTTGCTGGAGTTCGCCATGCGCGGCGTCATGCGGCGCACGCAAGCCTGGCGCACGGCCTCCCGTTGAACTCGTTGAAAGGAAACATGAACATGGGTGATATCTCCCCGATCAAGACTCGCCCGGCGGGCAACCCCGCACCGCTGCGCCTGGAAGCCGCCGTGCTGGACTGGGCCGGTACGGTCGTCGATTTCGGGTCGTTCGCACCGACGCAGATCTTCGTGGAAGCCTTCGCGGAGTTCGGTGTGGCCATTACGCTCGACGAAGCGCGTGGTCCGATGGGCCTGGGCAAGTGGGACCACATCCGCACGCTGTGCAACGACAGTGCGATTGCCACGCGTTTCTCGCTGGCGCACGGTCACATGCCCACCGATGAAGACGTGACCGCCATCTACAACCGCTTCATGCCGCTGCAGATCGCCAAGGTTGGCACGCACTCGGCCATGATCCCCGGCGCGCTGGAGACCATTGCCGCGCTGCGCGAGGCCGGCATGAAGATCGGTTCGTGCTCGGGCTATCCGCGCGTGGTGATGGATCGCGTAGTGGCACTCGCTGCCGAAGCCGGTTACCAGCCCGACTGCGTGGTGGCCTGCGATGACGTGCCGCGTGCGCGTCCGTACCCCGCGCAGGCACTGCGCAACGTGGTGGATCTCGGCATCGGCGATGTGGCCGCCTGCGTGAAGGTGGACGACACCGTGCCCGGTATCGAAGAAGGCCATCGCGCCGGCATGTGGACCGTGGCGTTGCTGATGTCGGGCAACACGCTGGGCCTGCCGTACGAAGACTACGCGGCGCTGTCCGATGACGCGCGTGCCCATCATCGCGAAGCCATCTCGGCGGGCTTTGCCGCGTGCCGGCCGCACTACGAGATCGACACGATTGCCGACCTGCCGGTGGTCGTCGCGGATATCAACCGTCGCATGGCGAGCGGCGAGCGCCCGCAATGCGTCTGAATCGCTTGATCGTTGCACCCTCTAACCACTGAAACGAGAAAACCATGACTGCACGTCTTTCCCTGTTGGCCGTCGCCGCTGCGATGGTGCTCAGCACGTCGGCGTATGCCGCCACGACCCTGACCGTCTACACCGCGCTCGAAGCAGACCAGGTGGCTGCGTACAAGGCAGCGTTCGAGAAGGCGAATCCCGATATCGAAATCAAGTGGGTGCGTGACTCCACCGGTGTGGTCACGGCCAAGCTGCTGGCGGAGAAGAACAACCCGCGCGCCGATGTGATCTGGGGTCTCGCCGCATCGAGCCTGGCGATTCTCGACAAGGAAGGCATGCTGACGCCGTACGCACCGGCCGACCTGTCGAAGATCGACGCACGCTACCGCAGCAGCGCCAACCCGCCGGCATGGGTGGGCATGGATGTGTGGGGCGCGGCCATCTGCTTCAACACCGTGGAAGCGCAAAAGCAGAACCTGCCGAAGCCCACGTCGTGGGCAGACCTGACCAAGCCGGTGTACGCGGGCAAGATCGTGATGCCGAATCCGGCCTCGTCGGGCACGGGCTATCTCGACGTCAGCGCGTGGCTGCAGATGATGGGCGAGCAGAAGGGCTGGGCCTACATGGATGCGCTGCACCAGAACATCGGCCAGTACACGCATTCGGGTTCCAAGCCGTGCAAGATGGCTGCATCGGGCGAATTCCCGATCGGTATCGCGTTCGAATATCGCGCCGTGAAGACGAAGAAGGATGGTGCACCGATCGACATCGTGCTGCCGTCGGAAGGTCTGGGCTGGGATGTGGAAGCCACTGCGATCATGAAGGGCACGAAGAACGTGGAGGCCGCGAAGAAGCTTGCCGATTTCTCGGCAAGCCCCGCTGCCATGGCGCTGTACGAGAAAAACTTTGCCGTGGTGGCGAGCCCGGGTTTCTCCAAGCCGGATGCACTGCTGCCGGCCGATTACGAGAAGCGCCTGATCAAGAACGATTTCGCATGGGCCAGCGCGAATCGTGATCGCATCCTCGTCGAGTGGTCCAAGCGTTATGACGGCAAGTCGGAGAAGAAGTAAGTGATGGAAGCACCCGCATTTCAAGGCGGCCTGGATGCCAGCACCGACGTGGCAATTGTCGGCGCGGGCATCCTCGGTCTGGCGCACGCAGCGGCCGCCGTCAAGCGCGGCCTGCGCGTGACGGTGTTCGAGCGCAGCGAAGTGGCAGTAGGCGCCTCGATCCGCAATTTCGGGCAGATGCTGGTGACCGGCCAGCCGCCCGGCATCATGCTGGATCTGGCACGCGAAAGCCGTGCGCTGTATTTGGGATGGGCCGAGCGCGCGGGTATCTCGGCACGTGCCAATGGCGCGCTGCTGTTCTCGCGTGACCGCACGGAAGACGCCGTGCTCGAAGAGTTCATGGATACGCGCGCGCCGGCTTTCGGCTACAACGTGAAGCTGCTGCGCGGTGCCGATCTGGCCGGCCTCTATGACGGCCGCTTCGCCATGCATCGGTCGGCGCTGCAGGGCTTCGACGATCTGCAGTTGTACTCGCGCGAAGCCGTTCCCGCGCTGGCCGTGTGGCTCGCCACGCAGGGCGTGCGCTTCCATTTCGGCACGCTGGTGCGAGGCGTGGACCATGGTCGGCTCGATACCACGGCGGGCGTCTGCAACGCGCAGCGCGTGATCGTGTGTAGCGGTCACGACTACCAGACGCTGTGCGCCGAACAGTTGCGCGCGCTGGAGCCGCAGGTGTGTCGCCTGCAGATGCTGCGCGTGACGCCGGAAGATGGCTTCCATCTGCAGCACGCGGTGCTCACGGGTTTGTCGTGCACGCACTACGGCGCGTTTGCCGATCTGCAGACGGCACGGGCACTCGCCACGCAGATCGAGCAACAGCGTCCCGAGCTGCAACGCCACGGTATCCACCTGCTTGTCAGTCCGACGCCCTATGGTGACTGGATCATCGGCGACTCGCACGACTACAGCCAGGATGCGCGTCCGTTCAATGCGGAATCCGTGGACAGCATCATGCTGGATCTGGCACGCGATACGCTGCGCAGCAAGCTGCGCGTGGTGGAGCGCTGGCAGGGTGTGTACGGTGCCAAGCGTCACACGCCGGGCAGCGGCGCATTTTCGATCACGCGTATAGACGACCGCACTACCGTTGCGCTGATGCATAGCGGGATCGGCATGAGCGTGGGTCCGGCCCTCGCGCATCGGCATGTGGATGCACTGGTGGACGGTACGGCGCTGCCGCAGTGGACCGCACCCGCATCGTTGCCTGCCACGGCCATCGCCTGATCGATCGGAGTGCGCCGTCGTGGCGCATCGTGCCGCATTGCGGTGCAAGGTGTCGCCAGATTCTTGGCACGGAACCTGCGTGGATACAGCGCGGAGAGTAGAAGCGTTCAGCGGCAGTTCTGCCGCCCGGAAATTGCTCGCCACGTGTATCCACGCCTGTTTCCGGAGTGCTTTCCATGCGACGCCGTACCTTCCTGCGCGCCACTGGCGCCACCGCGTTTTCTTCCCTGCTGGCCGCACCGGCTTTCGTCCGGGCCTCGGGTTCGCTGCAGAAATTCAAATTCAATCTCGGCTGGAAAGTGGAAGCGTCTGGCGCCGGCTTCCTGTTGGCGCTGCAGCGCGGCTACTACAAGGATGCCGGCCTCGATGTGGTGATCGATACCGGCAACGGCTCGGCCTCGGCCATCAGCCTGGTAGCGGGCGGTGCCTATGATTGCGCATCCGCAGACCTGGCGGCGATGATTGAATTCAACGCGGCCAATCCCACTGCTGCACTCAAGGCCGTGGCGATCCAGTACGACCTGAATCCCAATGCGGTGATCGTTCGCAAGGGCGGCGGCATCGTCAAGCCTGGCGACCTCGCGGGCAAGACGATTCTCGGCCAGCCTTTCAATGCTTCGCGCAAGCTGTTTCCCGTGTTCGCCAAGGCGCAGGGTTTCGATCCGGCAACGGTCAAGTGGGAGAACGCCACGCCCGATATTGGCGATACGCGCTTTGCGAAAGGCGATTTCGATGCGGCTGCGTATTTCTATTTCACCGGCCTGCTGAACCTGAAAGCGCGCGGACTCGGGCCGGAGAAGCTGACTGTGTTCCGTTTCTCGGACTACGGCATGAAATCGTATGGCAACGGACTCGTGGCCAATCGAAAGAGCATGGCCGAACAGCCGGAGGCGATGAAGGCCTTCGTCAAGGCATCCACGCGCGGATGGATCGAGGCGATGGCGGACCCGAAGGCGGGCGCTGCCGCCGTGAAGGCACGCGAGCCATTGGCCGATCAGACGCTGGAATTCGAGCGCCTGAAACTGATCGTCGATGGATCGATGCGCACGCCCGATACGCAACGCGATGGCTGGGGCGCGGCCACGCAGGCGCGTCTGCAGGCGACCGTCGACGAGACCGTGGGCGCGTTCGGCATCAAGCAGCCGATGACCGCTGCAGATATCTGGACGGATCAGTTCCTGCCTGCGGCAGCGGATCGGAAGCTCAAGGCGTAAGGGGGGCTGCATCATGTCGATTCCCATGATCGATCTTGCGGATGCCTTGACGCCCGGTGCGCCGCGAAGCGCCGAGGTGGCGCAGGCTTTTCGTGCCGCCGCGATGTCATCGGGCTTCTTCTACATTCGCCATCACGGCGTGCCACGCCAACTGGTAGCGGAGCAGTTCGCGCTGGCCAAGGCGTTGCTGGATCTGCCGGAAGCCACACGTCATGCGCTCGCCATGGGCAACTCGCCCACGATGCGCGGCTTCGAGAACCTTGGCGATCAACGGCTCGATGCTGCAGCGCGGCCAGACCTCAAGGAGAGCTTTTACTGCGGGATGGCGTATCCCGATGACCATCCCTATGTGGTGGCGGGCTACCAGACCTATGGTCACAACCAGTGGCCCGTGGAACTGCCGCAGGCGCCCGCGCAATGCCAGACCTATATCGACGCGATGCTGACGCTTTCACGCCGGCTCATGCAGTTGATGGCGCTATCGCTGGACCTGCCTGAGGACTACTTCGATCACACGAGCAACAGCCCGATGGTGACGCTGCGCATGATCCGGTATCCGGCGCATCCGGCCGATGCCGATGAGCGAACCTTCGGCGCCGGTGCGCATACGGACTGGGGCGCCGTGACGATCCTTGCGCAGGACCAGCACGGTGGTCTCGAAGTGCAGATGCCGGATGGACAGTGGGTGGCCGCCACGCCGATGGCAGACTGCTTCGTGGTCAACCTGGGCGATATGGTGCCGCGCTGGACCAACGGCCACTATCACTCGAATCCGCATCGCGTGCGCAACGTGCACTCGAACGGCTCGCCGCGCTACTCGATTCCGTTCTTCTACGAACCCGACTATCTGGCACGCATCGAACCCGTTCCGGGTACCGTTGCGGAAGGCGAGACTCCGCGCTATGCACCGTGCACGGCAGGCGAGCACCTGACAGAGATGTATCGAAAGACCTATGTGCCGGAGGCCGTGGCATGAAGCTCTGGTTCAACCTGCTCTGCCGGGACATTGACGCACAACTGGCGTTCTATCAGCGTGTGCTCGACCTGCCGGAAGCGGCGGCGAGCCGCTCGCCGATCTACTGCGCGCTCGAAACCCCGGATTTCCAGTTCGGATTCAATGCGGAGCCTGCGTATGAACTGCTGGGTCTCGCTGATCGGAAACCCATTGACGGCATAGCGGCGCCGACGATTGCCTATGCCACGTTCATGGTGGAGACAACGGCGCGCGTCGATGCGGCGGCGGAGTTGATGACAAGCCTCGGCGGCACCATCGTCAAGGCCCCATTCAAGACGTACTACGGACAATGGCAGACTGTGCTCGCAGATCCGGAGGGTAATGTGTTCCGGATCGCGACGGTCATCGCGTGAATCGCTGTTCGATCACACGCGTGCCCCATTGATCGCCTGCGGATTCCTCTGCCAGTGTGAAGCCGAACGATTCGTAGAGGTGGCGCGCGGAGTCCAGTCCCTTGAAGGTCCAGAGGTAGGTTTCCTTGCAGTGCGCGTCGACGAACTGCATGGCATGGTTCATCAGCACGCGGCCAATGCCCGTGCCGCGCAGCGAGTCATCGACGATGAACCAGCGCAGATGGGCGACGCCCGTGTCGAGGTCGCCGTCGATCGCTAGCGAGGCGAGCGTGCGGCCTGATTCGACATGCAGCCACAGCGCCTTGCCACTAGCTGGCAGCGATGCCGCGAAGTCCGCGAGTTCGCTGGCCACCTTCTTCTCGAAAAACGCGCCGAATCCCCAGTGCTCTGCATAGAAGCGCGCATGAAGGCTGGCGATATCGCCGATGCAACCCGGCCGGTAGCCTTCTGTAATCTGCACGGTTTCAGCGTCGGACCGACGAGGCTTGCCGACGTTGTCCTTGGCGAGCGCGTCGGCATAGAGCGCAAGCGAGTGCAGTAGCGTCTGCTGATCGGACGGCAGCATGCGCCGCAGTGCATTCGACACCTGCTCGGTAGCAAATCCATCGATCTTCTTGCGCAGTTGCTGACCTGCGGATGTCAGATAAAGCTCGATTGATCGCGCGTCGTCTGCCGAGGGGCGACGCTCTACCAGACCATCGGCTTCCAGCTTTGCAACCTGCCGGCTGGTGTTGGACTTGTCGAGCCGGAGAATGTCGCCGAGGTCGCGCGCATTGATGCCGGGAGCCAAGCCGATTTCCAGGATGGCGTGGACGGCGGAGGGTGCGAGATCGCTTTCCGCCAGCGTGGATCGCATGAACCCAAGCTCGCGAACCAGCTTGCGCGAGAAGTTGCGAAGTTCCAGGATGGTCGTCTCCCGACCCATGTTCGGCACGTCTACGAGGTCCATCATGCGTTCCATATTGGTTGCGACGTGCAACCAATATAGTTGCGAGTCGCAACTGTGGCAAGGAGTGATTTGAAGGAAGACGTATCTTGTGCTGCTGGTTTTCTCCCCTCTCCCGCGAGCGGGAGAGGGGCGGGGGTGAGGGCCAGCCGTGCAAATTGCGACGTGCTCGGCAAGCAGAGCCCCTTGCCCTCACCCCCAGCCCCTCTCCCATTGCATGGGAGAGGGGAGCACACCGAGAGGTCAATCCAAAAAAAAGGGCGACACCTCACGGCATCGCCCACTGCCCCCCCGGTCTTCCCGTCCTGCGGGCTGTTGGCCCGCTTGTGGTTATTTCGTGCTTATAACGCTCCCGCCAACCTGAACTGACCCACTGCGCGGTGCAGCGCATCGGCCTGGTCTTCCAGCGATGCAGCAGCAGCAGTGGCTTCCTCCACCAGCGCGGCGTTCTGCTGCGCCATCTGGTCCATCTGCGATACCGCCTGATTGACCTGCTCGATGCCGCCGCTCTGTTCTTCAGTGGCGGCGCGCATTTCGCCCATCAGGTCTGTCACGCGTTTGACTGCACTGACGATTTCTTCCATCGCGCGGCCTGCGCCTTCCACCAGTACGGCGCCGTCTTCCACGCGCTGCGCGGAGTTGTCGATCAGCGACTTGATTTCCTTGGCGGCCGTGGCGCTGCGTTGCGCCAGGCTACGCACCTCGCCGGCCACTACCGCGAAGCCGCGACCTTGTTCACCGGCACGCGCGGCTTCCACCGCAGCATTCAGCGCCAGGATGTTGGTCTGGAACGCGATGCCTTCGATCACCGCAATAATGTCGACCACCTTGCCGGAGGCCGCCTTGATCTCGCCCATGGTGCCCACCACCTGATGCACGATCTCGCCGCCGCGCGTGGCGATGTCCGAGGCGCCTTCGGCCAATCGTGCCGCCTGGCGTGCATTCTCGGCGCTCTGGCGCACGGTGCCGGTCAGTTCTTCCATGCTCGCGGCGGTTTGCTCCAGCGAGGCGGCCTGTTCCTCGCTGCGACGCGAGAGATCGACGTTGCCCGCCGAGATCTGGCGTGCCGCGCCTGCGATGGAATCGGCGGAACCGCGAATCTGGCCGATGGCACCAGTCAGCCGTGCCTGCATCTGCTGCATGTTGAACAGCACGCTGTCACGATCATTCGGTGCCACCTGCACAGGCGTGGCGAGATCGCCTTCGGCAATGCTTGCGGCGATGCGCGAGGTCACGGCCGGATCGCCGCCGAGCTGCTTCTGCAAGCCCACGGCAATGCGCACCATCACTACGCTCATCAACGCACCCACGGCCAGCAACCAGCCGAGCGCCTTCCAGAGCGACGTGCGGAATTCGGCGTTGATGTCGTCGAGATAGAGGCCGGCGATGAAGTCCCAGTCCCACGGCTTGAAGTTCAGCACGTAGCTCAGCTTGGGCTGCGGGGCTTCGGCACCGGGTTTCGGCCACAGGTATTCGATAAAGCCGCGGCCTTGCGTCTTGCCGATCTGGGCGATATCGCGGAACAGGTAGACGCCATTGGGGTCCTTCATGTCCGACATGTTCTTGCCATTGAGTTCGGACTTGATGGCGTGCATCAGCACCACGGCATCCGAGCGCATCAGCGTGAAATAACCATCGGCTCCAAAGCGCATCGCACGCACGCGGTCGAGCGCCTGCTTCTGGGCGTCTTCGGTGCTCATCTTGCCGGCACGGGCCATCGCCTCGTATTCGGCAACTACTGAATTAGCAGTGTCGGTGACCTGTTCGAGCGCCACCTTGCGATCCGCCAGACGCATCTCGCGCATCTGCCAGACGTTCCACAACGTGATGGCCAACAGGCACACCCAGCTCAGCACCAGGGGCAGCATGAGCTTCTTTTTCAGACTCAGGTTTTGCAGCATCCGTCTCCTCCGTTTCTCGTGATCGATGTCGGGACGATTCGCACGTCGTCCTCCATGAGCGGCGCTAACGGCGGCCCGGACACCAAACTTGATCGAGGATTACTACCAATTGGGTAATAGTGGCGGACGTGCCACTCCGCAGCGCGATGCAACGGAGATTTGTGGCAGTTCGTGGCAGCGTAACGCGCCGTAACGAAACGGCGGGCGTCGAAATGCCGCACGGCGTTGCTCTCCAAAATGAGAACCATTATCATCGGTCGGTTTGGGCGGGCATTGTGATGCCATCGCCAGTTGGCCGGTATCTCCTGCTTATCCTCCTTCATCACCGCATGACCGATTCCACGCCAGTCACCGGCCAGCAGCGCCGCGCATTCTGGCTCAAGCATCTTCACCAGTGGCACTGGATCAGCTCCGCGATCTGCCTGATCGGGATGCTGCTGTTTGCCATCACCGGATTCACGCTGAACCACGCCGGACAGATCGAAGCGCGTCCGAAGGTGGTGACGCACTCCGGCACGGCCCCGCGCGCAGTGCTCGACGCGCTCAAGCTTGCCGCGCCTGCGGAAGCCGCCACGAAGAACATCAAGGGCGAAGTGCCACGCGTGCTGGCTGACTGGCTGGGCAAGCAGATGGATGTGGAAGCAGCGGGGCGCGAGGCCGAATGGTCCGCCGACGAAATCTATATCGCGCTGCCGCGCCCCGGCGGCGATGCATGGGTCAGCGTCGAACTCGATTCGGGCGACGTGCAATTCGAGACCACATCACGCGGCTGGGTCTCCTACCTGAACGATTTGCACAAGGGTCGCAACACCGGGCGCGCATGGAGCCTGTTTATCGATGTGTTCGCCTTCGCGTGCCTGATTTTCAGTATCACGGGGCTGGTCCTGCTCAAGCTTCACGCGGGCGGACGCATGGCCACGTGGCCATTGGTGGGCGCGGGGCTGGTGGTGCCCCTGCTGCTGGCCATCCTGTTCATCCATTGAAACCATTCCATCGAGAGAGGTAGTTCCGAGATGCGCCGACTTCTGTCCGTCACCATGACCGGCCTCGTAGCCGCGCCACTGGCACCCGCCATGGCCGCCAGCCTGAGCGTCAAGGTGGAGATTCCCCGCCTGAACGTGGCCGAATACCACCGTCCCTATGTGGCGATGTGGGTGGAGCGCGCCGACCAGAGCCACGTCACGACGCTGTCCGTGATGTACGACGCCAAGAACAAGGAAGGCGAAGGCACCAAGTGGCTCAAGGACATGCGCCAGTGGTGGCGCAAGGCGGGCCGCGACATGCAGATGCCGGCCGATGGTGTCTCGGGCGCCACGCGCGCACCGGGCGAACACACGATGACGTTCACCGAAGGCAAGGCGCCACTCGGCAAGCTGCCGGCGGGCGAATACCAGATCGTGGTGGAAGCCGCGCGTGAAGTGGGTGGACGTGAACTGGTGCGCGTGCCGTTCGTGTGGCCGCCGAAAGCCGCGCAGTCCACCAATGCAAAGGGCGAGCACGAACTCGGCGGCGTGACCGTCGACGTGAAACCCTGATGCCATCCCGAACTGAATGCGAATTGATCCTGACCGGAGCCTGACGATGACCAAGCCTGTCCGCAACCGAATCTCCATCCGACTCGTCGTATTGGCCCTTGCCGCGCTCGCACCGCTGGCCGCGCATGCGCATCGGCAGTGGCTGCTGCCCTCGGCCACGGTGCTGTCCGAGAAGGACGCATGGGTGACGGTGGACGCCGCCGTGTCCAATGACCTGTTCTATTTCGAGCATGTGCCGATGCGGCTCGACAACCTCGCCATCACCGGCCCGGACGGCAAGCCCGTGCAGGCCGAGAACGCCTCGACGGGCAAGTATCGCAGCACGTTCGATGTGCATCTGACCCAGCCCGGCACGTATCGTCTCGCCGTGGTGAACCAGGGCGTGTTTGCAAGCTGGAAAGAGAATGGCCAGACCAAGCGCTGGCGCGGTGCCGCCAATGCGTTGGCCGCCAACGTGCCGGCCAATGCGCAGGATCTGCAGGTGAGCGAACAGGCGGGCCGCGTGGAGTCGTACGTGACCAACGGCCGTCCGAGCAAGCAAGTGCTGACCACGACGGGCAAGGGTCTGGAACTGGCGCCGATCACGCATCCGAATGATTTGATCGTTGGCGAAGCGGCCAGCTTCCGCCTGCTGCTCGATGGCAAGCCGTTTGCGAACCAGAAGGTAGCGGTGGTGCCGGGTGGCATCCGCTATCGCGATCGCCTGAACGAGATCGAGGCAACCACGGACGCCGACGGCAAGTTCAGCGTGAAGTATCCGGCGGCTGGCATGTACTGGATGGAAGCGGAAATCCGCGACGACAAGACGTCGATCAAGGAAGCCAAGGCACGCCGCGCCAGCTATGCGGTGACGGTGGAAGTGCTGCCGCAGTAAGCGACGACTACCGAAGCCGATGCATCGCGTGCTGATCCCCGTGGCGCTCGCTGCGCCGCCGCCGACTGTTCCGCAAGGGCAGGTGCGGCAGTGGCATGGCGAGACCATGGGTACTACGTGGACGGTCAGCGCCGTGCTGCCTGCGAATCGTCATGGCGATGAAATTGATGCGGGCATTCGCGCGGTGCTCGACAACGTCATCGCCGAAATGAGCAACTGGTCCGAGACATCGGACCTGAGCCGATTCAATCGCGCAGATGGCGATAGCTGGGTGACGCTGCCGCAAAACGCTTTCATCGTGTTGCAGGCGGCCTTGCAGGTGGCGCGCGATAGCGGCGGTGCTTTCGATCCCACGGCAGGACCGCTGGTGAATCTCTGGGGCTTCGGTCCTGCGGGGAAACGTACCGTCGCCCCATCATCCGACGATGTGGCGCGCGTGCGCCCGCATTGCGGTTGGCAGCGGCTGCATGCCGATGACGTGGATGCATCGCAACGCCGCGTGAGACAGCCGGGCGGACTCTCGCTGGATGTCTGCGCGATTGCCAAGGGTTTCGGTGTCGATGCGGTATCGCGCTATCTCGATGGTTGCGGCGTTGCGCATCATCTCGTCGAGATCGGCGGCGAACTGCGCGGACAGGGACTCAAGCCAGATGGCATGCCGTGGTGGGTGGAACTCGAATCGCCGGTGGCCAATGGTGATGCCGATGCCGATGCCGCGCAGCGCACGCTGATCGCGTTGCTGGGTTTGTCGGTGGCAACGTCCGGCGACTATCGCCGCTACTTCGAAGCCGATGGCCGTCGCTATGCGCACACCATCGATCCCCGAACCGGCTATCCGGCCGCGCATGCATTGGCGTCGGTCACGGTGATTCATCGCGAATGCATGATGGCCGATGCGTTGTCGACGGCGTTGATGGTGCTCGGCCCGCACGCCGGGCTGGCTTTCGCCCAACGTCATACGCTGGCCGTGCGCCTGCTGGTGCGTACACCCGATGGTTTCGATGAACTGACCACGCCGGCTTTTGCCGCGATGCTTTCATGATGCGCAAGGTCTGCTGGATCGTCTTTCTCGCTGGCGTGGCACTGGCCATGCTCGCACATGGTCGCGTGCCGATGGCTGCAGGTGTTGTCATCGCGTATGCAGGATTCTGCGCGATGATCGTGATGACGCATCGCCGCCGCCGAGCCGCACGCATGGGCGCAGTGGCATCCACATCGGACAGCGGTGTGCGCCCCACGCTCGTCGCGTATGCCAGCCAGACCGGGTTTGCCGAACAACTGGCCGAGCAGACCGCGCGTGCGCTGCAGGGTGCGGGCATGCCGGTGCAATTGCTGTCGTTCGCCGATCTCGATGGCGCCCGCCTTGCCGCGTGCGAACAGGCGCTGTTCCTGGTCAGCACCACGGGTGAGGGCGATGCGCCCGATAGCGCATCGGGTTTCGCAAGACGATTGCTATCTGGCACTACGCCCGACGCATTGAAACAACTTCGCTATGGCGTGCTTGCACTGGGCGATAGCAGCTATGCAGGCTTTTGCGCGTTCGGCCATGCCTTGTCGGGCTGGCTGCAACGCCATCACGCGCAACCATTGTTCGATATGGTCGAAGTGGACAACGGCGATGCCGGAGCGTTGCGCCACTGGCAGAACCATCTGTCTGCACTGAGCGGCGGCGCCGAGATCGCGGATTGGGAACGTCCGCGCTATGGCCGCTGGCAACTGGTGGAGCGACAGTTGCTGAATCCTGGAAGCGCTGGCGCCCCGGCATTTCATCTGGCGCTGGTGCCCGAAGCTTCCGGGTCACTGGACTGGCAGGCGGGCGATATCGCTGAGGTAGGACCATGCCTGCCGCCCGATGTCGTAGCGCGGCTGCTTGCGCATCTCTCGCTCGACGGCACACAGCTTGTGCGTTGCGACAGCCGCCCGATGCCGCTGGCTGCGGCGCTAGCCACGCGTTTGCCGCTGCCCGATACGCATATCGATGCGTTGGCTGGACTGAATCCACAGCAATTGATCGATGCGCTGCCACCGCTGCCGCATCGCGAATACTCGATTGCTTCGCTTCCGTCCGATGGCCGGCTTGAGTTGCTCGTCAGGCAGACGTTTCATGCGGACGGCAAGCTGGGTTTGGCGTCCGGCTGGCTCACCGAACATGCGCAGGTTGGCGGTCATCTCGCGTTGCGTGTGCGGACCAACCGCAGTTTCCATGCACCTGCCGATGGTCGCCCGCTGATCCTGATCGGCAACGGCACGGGACTCGCGGGCCTGCGCGCAATACTCAAGGCACGGGCTGTACAAGGGCATCATCGCAACTGGCTGCTGTTCGGCGAGCGTTCGGCCGCGCATGACGATTTCCATGGGGCAGAACTGCATGCGTGGATCAAGCAGGGTGTCCTCGCGCGCATGGACCGCGCTTGGTCGCGCGATGGTGGTGCGCCGCATTATGTGCAGGACGCCGTGCAGGCCAATGCGGCGATGATCGCGCAATGGGTGGAGCAGGGCGCGGCGATTTATGTGTGCGGGAGTCTGCAAGGCATGGCGGGTGGGGTGCACGCGGTGCTGACACAGATCCTTGGAGAGGAGCGGTTGCAGGGGATGGTGGAGGCTGGGGGGTATCGGCGGGATGTGTATTAGCCCGACTCTCAACCGCTAACTGTTTGCTCCCCTCTCCCGCCGTGCGGGAGAGGGGCGGGGGAGAGGGCCAGCAATGGGGCCTGTCAGTTTTTTTGTGTGCAGGACAGCTAGAGGCTTG
>NZ_JBDKXK010000085.1:0-432 GCF_039710735.1 Cupriavidus sp. DL-D2
CAGCCCGAAAACTGTCGCGGCTCCGAACCATCGCCAGCATCGATCACGAACGTGGCGTCGTGGCGCAGATAGTCGAGTCGATCCAGTTCGGCCGGGTGAGTGAGTTTCACCGTGACGGTGTAGGGCTCACCGAGCCGCTCCTCCGCCTTGAATGACACCACGGACAACCCGAGCGCACTCGGCGCGCCGAGCACTTCCAGGTGATACGCCTGCCGACCCGTGACAGCCTTCAGCCGCCCAATTTCCCTTGCAATTCGTTGCTCGACTACACCCGACATGCTCCACACCTCCGCTCTCAGCGTGACTGAATATTCGGCGTGGTCCGTCTGCCAGCGATGCCCGTCCCACCACCTGCGGGCGGGACGTTACGCTGAATTCAATGTGCTGAGAACGGGGTGTTCGTCATATGTGCGACGAAGGATCAAAGAAACT
>NZ_JBDKXK010000086.1:0-30918 GCF_039710735.1 Cupriavidus sp. DL-D2
GGGCGGGACGTTACGCTGAATTCAATGTGCTGAGAACGGGGTGTTCGTCATATGTGCGACGAAGGATCAAAGAAACTGCAAAATCAATTTATTGCGATGTGCGCAGAAAAGCGGATGTTGAGGAATATCTGACGCTTTTACGCTAGCACCGCTTGCAGCCGATCTTGGGGCCGCAGGTCGGCGAGCTCAAAAGACTTCGTACTTCGGTTGCAGCAGCATGTCAAAAAACGCCATGATGTGTTCGGGCAACGGATCCTTGTCTTCTAGAGCATCGTTCCAGGCATTGGCCAGCTCGCGGTCTTGTGCAGTGAGTGGTGCAGTTGGTGACACAGTTGCAGTGGCGTCCACTGTGGATGCCACCCCCGCGTTTTGCTCTGCACTAAATCTGGTCGCCAATTCGTTGGCGTCAACGATCGACTGCCTGAGCGCCTTGGTCTCGGACTCCCATCGCTCCCTCCGTTCGGCGTGCCGCACCATGATGCCGTTAGTCAGCCTGATCGACACTGACGCGTCATCGAAGCTCACCGGATCCCCCGATAGCTTTTGCGCAACCTTAGTGATCAGGTAAGCCTCATATTCCTGCACAGCTTGGCGATTCGTCAGTCTGATAAAGCGTTCGCGCTTTGCAAATTCCGCGGCGCCGGTCGCTTCCATTTCCTGGAACTCGGCAGACCGATGGCGAGCCGCCAGCCAGCGAATGAACACCTTCCTTCGCGCATGCACGTTCACACGATTTCTGTTGATTGGCACGAGTTCGCGATAGGTGCTTACCAACTCAGGAATTGTATAGGGCTGGTCACGGCGGGACTGCGGGACCTCGAAGACGGTCTTCTGATACTGATCGGGAGATTTCTTTAGCCCATCCTCGAATTCCGTTACCTTGCGTTCAATGCGCGTCTCCACAAGCTTGTCGGCAGCCAGAACAACGCTTGGCGCTTCCGTCTCAGTGCTCATGGCCTCTGTCAAACGCCCTTCACAGCCCGCCAGCAACGTCGAAGCCAAAAGGAACACGCCTACCAGTCTTGTGTGGATGTTGGACTTGGCCATCGATTCGCGCTCCGCTCCATGTGTGACTGAACAATCGGCGTGGAACTCGAAACTGGCCTTGCACGTCCCGCGCCTGCGGGCTGCACCTTACGCCGACTTCATTGGCGTGGGAACGGGCAATTCGGCATGTTTGCAACGGATAGAACAAGAAGCTGATAAATCAATTTATTGCTATATACGGAGGCTTTTTGAATGGGTAGTCGGCATTAACGATCGATTCACTCAGGCGCCACCGCGTACGGATGCGCCGCCACGCGCATCGGCGGTTCGGCAAGTAGCGCCAGGATTTCGTCGCGGAGTTCATCGGCGAGCGGGCTGTTTCGTAGTCGCTCTTGGCCGCCTCGGAGCGGAACACCTCGATATTCCAAAGTACGTCAGGGTCCCCGTCTTCGCGGAGGATGATGAATCGATCCGAGGCACCGGACTTCACCATGCCGGCGGTGGCTAGTTCGAACAGTTTGTCGCCGGCGCCTGGCCTCGCACGCATGCGGATGATGTAAGAAGGTTGATCCTGGAAGGTCATGGCGGTCTCCTACTTCAGTAGTTTCGCGGTTTCGTTGCCTTCGGTGCGGCCATCGGGCCAGCGGTGCAGATAGTCGAAGACTTCCGCCTGTTGGACATCCACGATCTGCCCTGCTTTCAGGCTGGGAACAAAGCGCGGATCGCTGCGCAGCATGCCCTTGATCTGCTCGCCCGTCCATTCCATCACCTCGACCCACATGAATTCCCGTCTGTCGTCTGTCGTGGCAAACGGCGCCTTGACCAGCAGCAGTTCACCAGGCGACAAGCCACCCTGGAACGCTTTCTGAAGTGCGGGGAGTTGCAGACGCGCACGCTCGCTTGCCTCGCGCAATGCGTTGTTGGGGCGCACGCCGATCACTTCATCGGGTTTTGCGCCGAACACTGCCTTGACGAAATTGGTTTGGCGTTCGGTTGTGCCGCTGCCTGGATAGGTGTCGAAGTTCAGCGCGACGATCGTGTTGTCCGGGTCGCCCTCTTCCGCACGGGCTTCGATCAAGCGCACGCTGCCTTGCCCGCTGCCACCGGCAAGAACGGCTTCGCTCAGACGCTTGCGCGCCGATGAATGGCGGAACGCCGAGATCCTGAATTCGACCAGGCGCTTGTCATTGGCCGGTCCGCTTTCCACCAACTGCTGCCCCACGCTGCTCATGGCGGTGCCCAATGGGGTATTCAACGACCACACCGTATCGTTGATCACCAGATCGGGAAGACCGAACTTTGCCATGCCGAGAGAAATCACGCGTGTCGGGCCGTCATTGTTGTACGCGTGATAAACGATGTGGCGCGCGACGTCGGGGATATCGCCCTCCCATGTCTGCAGTCGTGACGACTCCCATGCCTGGGGGGTGAATGCCTCGCGTGTTTCCTCGTCCCAGATAATTGCCTGCCCTTGCCGCGCCAGTTCCGCGACAAACGCTTCGGCGCGTCGCAAGCGGGTGATGGCCTGACTGCCCGGATGCGCGAACGTCAGGAAGACGGCGCGTGGTGCCTTCTGCAGTGCCTGCGCTTGCTCCCGCGTCAGGCCCCGTCCAAAGTATCGAAGCGATTCGAGCGAAGGCGGCGCGGAATCACGCGCGACGTTCCGACTATCGACGATGTGCAGCAAGGCTGTGTCATACGCGGCCTTGCCGGGCTTCTCCACGACCTGCATCGCGAACCTTGGGTCTGCGGCCAGCGATCGCGCGGCCCTGGCCGGGTCTGCCGATGGCGGCGACAGGTAGTACAGGGCGACAGAGAACGTGACGACCTGGCGTTGCCAGCCCTGTGCCGATAATGGCTGGCCCGGTGTGGCGTAAGTCTGGCTGGTAAAGAAAAAGACCAGGAGCAGGAGGATACTGCGAACGCGTTTCATCTTTTTATTCGGTTCAAGGTCGGACGTGGCCGCCGGGCCACGCAACATCCATCTCAATCGGCGTCGCGCACCGATGGCTCCCACAGCATCTCGCCCAGCGGACGGCGCTGGCGCCAGCCTTCCTGTTCCAGCATGGGTGCGTCGTAGAACGCGGGGACCGGCCCGATGCATAGCAGCCCGAACGGTGTAGCACCGTCAGGGAGAGCCAGTTCTTGCGCGAGGGCATCGGGATCGAACATCGAAACCCAGCCGAGGCCGAGATTCTCTGCGCGGGCGGCGAGCCAGAGGTTTTGCACAGCGCAGGCGGCGGAAGCCCATGCCATTTCGCGCGGCATGCTGCGGCGGCCGAAGACCGTGCCGTCGTCGGGCGCGAGGATGACGGCGAGCAGTTCGGCACAGTCGCGGATGCCTTCGACCTTGAGCCGAAGAAATTCCCCGGCGCGTTCGCCAAGGGCCTGCGCCGTGGCCTGCCGCTCTGCCTCCACGAGCGGGGCGAGGCGTGTACGCCATTCCGGCGTGCTCAGGCGCATGAAGCGCCACGGTTGCATCAGGCCCACCGAGGGTGCCTGGTTCGCGGCATGCAGAAGCCGCTCCAACTGCGCGTCGGGAAGCCGCGGCCCGGGTGTGAAGTGACGGCAGTCGCGCCGCAACGCAATCACGCGGTAGATGGCATCGCGTTCAATGTCGCCGATCAGAGTGGCGGACCCGGTGGTTTCCATGGTTGAGCAGGTAGCGGAGGCATGTCGTTGTAGCACAGGTAGTGCGCCAGTGACCATGCGTGCGCTTGCGGGTCAAAGTTACAAGCACCGGTAAGTTTTTGGCGTGCGCAACGTCGCGCCAGCGTGAAGGCGCCCGCGCGGACTTGCAGCGCGCGCTGGTACGGAACGTGCGCAGGGGGTGGATTCAACCTGACCACAGTGGAGGTCCCATGCCCAACGATCCGTACGATCCCAATGACATCAATCCGTCGGACCCGCAGCAACGCTTGCGGGCCGACTCCCGGCAGCTGGCACAGGACCTGGACGACCTGCTGGCCAAGCTGCCCAACCTGACGGGCGACGCCATCGAGTCCGCCAAGCAGACGTTCCTGACCAAGGCATCGCAAGGCTCGGACAAGCTGGCGTCGATCAAGTCGTCGGTGACCGATAGCTACGCACGCGGACAGGAGTGCGTGACGGAATACGTCCACCAGCAGCCGGTGCGTGCCGTCGGCATGGCGCTCGGCATCGGCTTCCTGCTTGGCGCCCTGCTCTGCCGGCCGTCCAGTCGCGGCTATCACGACTGAACGACGACTGACCGCTGAACGCGCTTAGTAGTTCAGCACGACATTGAGCATCGCTACGCGCGGGTTGCCCACAGGCAGCACATTGTTGTTCAGCCCGCCCGCGTAGTAAGCCTTGTCGAACACGTTCTTGACGTTGAACGCTGCACGCCAGTGCCGGGCGGTATAGCCGAAACCGAGGTCGGCCACGGCATATCCCGGCACCGTGTAGTTGAAGCTGTAGCCGCGCGTGGCGCTCTCGCCCCGCACACCGGCGCCGACGAACCAGCCGGCCAGTGCACCGCGGAAACGGTACTGACTCCACACCGAGAAGCTGTGGCGCGGCACGGCGTTCAGTGACTTGCCGACGTTCGCAGCAGTCGTATCGTCCGTGACTTCGCTCGCGATATACGCATAGGCACCGGTCACGCTAATGCCATTGCCAAAGTCCTGCATCACCTCGAACTCGAAACCCCGGCTGCGCTGTTCGCCCACGGCGACGCTGAACCCTGTGTTGATCGGATCGCTGCTCAGCACATTGCGGCGAGTCAGGTCGAACGCTGCCAGCGTCACGAGCCCAGCCTTGCCCGGTGTGTCGAATTTCACACCCACTTCGTACTGCCGGCCTTTCTCGGGCTTGAACGAGTTGCCGCTCACGTCGGTGCCCGCATTGGGCAGGAAGGACGTGGCGAAGCTCACATAGGGTCGCGCCCAGTGCGTGAGGTCATACATGACTGCGGCACTGCCGGAGACCGCGTTGTCATCGGTATCGACGCGTGAGTTGGTCAGATGGTTGCGCGATGCGGTGCGCGCCGATTCGTAGCGCAGGCCGCCGGTCAGCGTCCAGCGATCGGCCACGCGGACCTGGTCGCGCGCATAGAGGCCGACGGCGTTGAGCGTGTCGTTGGAATCGGTGCTGAAGTTGGTCGGGCAGTTGATCGCCGCACCATACACCGGGTTGTACACGTTCAACGCTCCCACGCGGCACGTCTTCTGCAGACGATCCTCGTTCGTATGCCGATAGTCGATACCAAACGTCAGGCTGTGCTGATGGCTGGCGAATGCGAACGTCTTCTGCACGTTGGTGTCCACGCCAAAGCTATCGCCCTTGAAGCTTTGCTGCGTGCCGCTGCGCGCCATCGTCTGGCTGTTTACCGCCATTGCACCCGCCGTGACGAACATCCCCGTCAGCGACGACGTCTGGTAACGCAGGTTCTGGTTGACCGCCCAGCCCGAATCGAAGCGGTGCGTCAGCGCGTATCCAATCCGGTTCTGCTCGCCGTCATACGGCGTGGCATTCGGCTCGCCGATGAAGCGCGAGTTCGGCACCACGCCGTTGATGTTCGACACCAGCGTGCCATTGACCGGCAGGCCCTGCTGGCGAATATAGTGGCGCTCGTTGTGGCTGGCGAGAATCGTGAAATCCGTACGCTCGCCAAAGTCCAGCGTCAGCGACGGCGCCACATAGCGGTTGCGATACCACACGTAGTCAGTGGGATCGTCGCTATCCATGGCCAGCGCGGTCAGGCGGAAGGCCGCCTTGCTGTCGGGCTTGAGCGGCGTGCCCACGTCGGCGGTGACCTGCCGGAGTCCATAGTTGCCCACGGTCAGGCCCAACTCGCCGAACAATTCCGGACGCGGCCGCTTGGTCACCATGTTGACCAGGCCACCCGGCTGCACCGCGCCGAACAGCACCGAGGCCGGGCCCTTGAAGACTTCGACGCGCTCCATGCCGAACACTTCCTGCGCCACGCGGTTGTTCGTGTCGACGAGCAGGCCATCCGCGAACAGCGATTCCGACGCCCGCTGGCCGCGGATGATGAAGTCGTCCCATCCGCGACGGCCGTAGGTATTGGTCGATACCCCCGCCGAGTTCTGCAGCACGTCACTCAGGTTCTGCGACTGCTGGCTGTCCATCAGGTCGCGCGTGATCACGGTGATTGACTGCGGTGTGTCGGCCACCGCCTCGTTGGACTTGGTGACGCCGGCCGGACGGCGCGTAGCGAAACCGACATCGACATACGGATCGGTGGCGGCCTTGACCGTGACGGCGGGCAGCGAAGTCACGTTATCGGCTACTGGCTCCTCGGCGGCCATGACAGGCACGACGGGCAGCGTGAATGAAGCGGCAACCAGCGTGCGGGCTGCAATAGCGAGAGGACGGCGGCGGAAAGACATCGAATGCGGCAGGATGCGGGAAAACCCGCAGTCAGGAGGAGGAAGGGCCGCATACTAATTGAGAATTATTTCTATTTGCAGTCACCCGTGTCTGTTTGTCGCTTTATCGATACAAGCCCGCCGCGCGATCTCAGCGCACCGGGCGTTTAATAAATTTGAATGACTATGACACCGATAGCCGACTTTGGGCGGGGAGCCCGTCGGTATAGTGCTGCACACGGACAGCGCAGCAGAGGACGAAAGGCAACAGCCACGCCGAAGCCCTGGCCACCACCCTTCAAACCAATTGAACCCAACTAACCGTTAGCAAGGCAGCGAGCCATGACCCGCCCCCAACACAGCCACCGTGACGCCCACCATCTGAAGATGGCCGCCTACGCATTCGCGGCCGGGTTCTCCTCGCATGCGCAGACCTCGTCGGCGCTGGGCCTGCTCACCGGCACGCTGGCGGTTTGCACGCTGGCTGCGCAAGCCATCGCGCCGGGCGGCTTGCGCATCCCGGCGCTGGTGCGTTGAATCAACCCGCCACGGAATCCGACAGGCGGTTGCCGTTTTCCGGTTCCGCTTCCTCGTCGGGCCAGTTACGGCCCACCATCCACTCGTAGAGCGTAGGCAACACGATCAGCGTCAGCATCGTGGCCGTGATCAGGCCGCCGATGATGACGATGGCCAGCGGGCGCTGTGTTTCCGAACCAATCGCACGCGAGACGGCCATCGGGAACAGACCCAGCATGGCGAGCATCGCGGTCATCAGCACGGTGCGCAGGCGATCCATCGAACCGGTCAGCACGGCCTGCCGCACGGACAGCCCTTCACCGCGTAGCTGATTGAAGTACGTCACCATCACCACGCCGTTCAGCACGGCCTGCCCGAACAACGCGATAAAGCCGATGGCCGCCGACACCGACAGCGGAATACCCGTCAGGAACAGCGCGAACACGCCACCGATCAGCGCGAACGGAATGTTCGAGATGATCAGCGCCGCGCTCTTGAACGACTGGAACGCATTGAACAGCAGCAGGAAGATCACCAGCACCGACAGCGGCACCACGATCGACAGACGTGCCATGGCGCGTTCCTGATTCTCGAACTCGCCCGACCAGCTGATCTTCACATCCTCGGCATTGACGTTCTTCTTCACCAGCGCCTGCATGTCTTTCACCACGCTACCCATGTCGCGGTCGTGGATGAAGATGCCGATCGACGTGGTGCGCTGGCCGTTCTCGCGGCTGATGTTCATGGCACCAGACGCCGTGCGGAACGTCACCAGTTGCGACAACGGCACCTGCGCGCCTTCGGCGGTCTGCATGAAGATGTTCGGCAGGTTCGGCAGTTCGCGCTCGTTCGGCTTCAGGCGGATCACTACACTGAAGTGCTTCTCGCCCTCCCACAATTCGGTGGCAGCCTTGCCGGCCAGTGCGCTCTCCATCAGGTCCTGCACATCGGCCACGTTGATGCCATAACGGGCGGCCTGGGCACGATCGAATTCCAGCACGTACTGCGGCAGTTCCCCGTCACGGTCGATGAAGGCGCGCATCACGCCCTTCACGGACTGCACGTTGGCCAGGATCTGGTCGGCCACTGCCTTGTTGTGTTCCAGGCTGTCGCTCTGCACCTTGATCACGATCTGGCCCTTGATCTGCGAGATGCTCTCCAGAATGTTGTCGCGCACCGGCTGCGAGAAGTTCGGCTCGATGCCCGGCAACTGTCGCAGGTTGTGATTGATTTCCTCGATGATGCGGCGCTTGGTGAACCCATCGCGCCACTGCTTCTCGCCCTTCAGGTCCACCAGGATTTCTACGGTGTTGATCAGCTTGGGATCGGTGCCATCGTCCGGGCGGCCCACCTTCGAGATCGTGGTGTTCACCTCGGGCGTCTTGCGGATCACGGTACGCAGCATGCGCGCCTGCTCGCGGGCTTCGGTCAGGGAGACCGAGGCCGGCAGGTCGAAGCTGACCCACATCGAACCCTCGTCGAGTTCGGGCAGGAATTCGCTGCCGAGGAACTTGCCCACACCCACCGTGGCCACCAGCAGGCCCAGCGCGACACCAACCACCTTCTTCTTGTTGTCGAGCGCCCAGCGCAGCATCGGCTCGTAGAGCCGCTTGCAGTGACGCACCACGAAGTTGTCCTCGTGCGCGATGTTCTTCTTCAGCAGCAGGTGGCACAGCAGCGGCACCACGGTCAGCGACAGGATCAGCGAGCCGATCAGCGCGCCCGTCACCGTGTAGGCCATCGGCGCGAAGATCTTGCCCTCGTGGCGCTGCAGCGTGAAGATCGGAATGTGCGCCGCGATGATGATCACCATCGAGAACACGGTAGGACGCCCCACTTCGGTCGTGGCCTGCAGGATGGCATCGAGGCGCGCACGGCTGTCCTTGATCTGCTGTTCCTTCAGTTCGCCCAGACGCTTGAAGATGTTCTCGACGACGATCACCGCGCCGTCGACGATGATGCCGAAGTCCATCGCGCCGAGCGACAGCAGGTTGGCGGGAATGCCAACCCACGTCAGGCCGATGAACGTCGACAGCAGCGACAGCGGAATCACCAGCGCCACGATGGCCGCCGCGCGCACGTTCGCCAGGAACAGGTACAGCACGGCCATCACCAGCAGGGCACCTTCCACCAAGTTGCCGAATACCGTGTGCAGCGTCTTGTCGATCAGCGTGGAGCGGTCGTAGTACGGCACGATCTTCACGCCCTTGGGCAGGATCTGCGAGTCGAGCAGTTCGATCTTCTGCTTGAGCGCCTCCAGCACCACCGACGGGTTCTCGCCCTTGCGCATCACCACGATGCCGGACACGATATTGTCCTCGTCATCCTGGCCCATCAACCCCTGCGGCGGCGCAGCACCTACGCGCACCTCGGCAATGTCCTTCACCAGAATCGGCGTGCCGTTGTTCTCGGCCACCACTACGTTGGCGATATCCGCCGAAGTACGGAAACTGCCCAGCGAACGCAGCAGATATTGCTGGCGGCCATACGTGACGGCACCGCCGCCCGCATTCGAGTTGCCGCGCTGCAACGCCGTGAACAGTTGCGCCATCGAGATCTTGGCGTCGCGCATGCGGCCAAGGTTGGGATTCACCTCGTACTGGCGCACCGATCCGCCGATGGTCACCACGTCCGCCACACCCGGCACCTGACGCAGGTTCTTCTCCACGACCCAGTCCTGCAGCGTGCGCAGTTCCTGCGGCGTATAGCCCTTGCCGGCCAGACGGAAGCGGAAGATTTCGCCGATGGCCGTAGAGAGCGGCGCCAGTTCGGGCTGCACGCCATCGGGCAGGTCAACGGCGCGCAGGCGCTCGATGATCTGCTGGCGCGCGGTCACGTCCGTGGCCTTGTCGTTGAACGTCACCATCATGAACGACAGGCCGAACTGCGTGTGCGAGAACACGCGCACGGAATTCGGCGTACCGGCCAGCGCCGTTTCGATGGGAATCGTGACCTGACGTTCCACTTCCTCCGCGGCGCGGCCTGGGTACAACGTGATCACGTTGACCTGGATGTCCGACACATCGGGAAACGCCTCGATTGGCAGGTTCTTGAAGGCGGCAAGGCCGCCGGCGACGAAAATAATGAGGCCGAGCCAGACGAACAGCTTCTGGTGCAGCGAGAAATGAACGATTCGGGAAATCATGTATCTGTCGTCCCCGCCTTACTTCGCCGACGCACGCGCGTTGTTCACGGCCGTGGCGTCGCGCAGGATGTCCTGCAGATACAGGTTGCCGTCGGTGATCACCACATCGCCGGCAGACAGCCCCGACACCACTTCGGAGGTGCCCGGCATGGTCACGCCCAGCTTGACTTCGCGACGCTCGAACACGATCGGTGCAGCAGACTTGCGCACGAACACGTAATTTTTGTTGTCCGCCAGGAAGATGGCCTTTGCCGGCACCGAGATCCCCTGGAACGACGCGGCCTGCACCTTGGCCGTCACGTACATCTCGGCTTTCAGCCTGCGGTCGGCATTGGGCACCGACAGTCGCACCTTCACACTGCGCGAGGCCGGGTCCACATAGTCGGCGATCTTGACCACGGTGCCCTTGAACGTTTCGCCGGGATACGCGGCACTCGCCAGTTGCACCTCGATACCCGGCTTGAACAGGCCGAGATCGGCTTCGGCGGCGTCGAGTTGCGCCCACAGCGTGGTGGGATCGGTGATCAGGAACAGCGGTGCGGTGGGTTGCTGGTCGGGGCGCACTTCCATGCCCGGATTGATATTGCGTTCCACCACCAGGCCGTCGATGGGGCTGCGCAGCGCAAAGCGCTGGTTCACCGCGTCGCCGCCCGCACCGTACATGCGCAGCGCGGCCTGCGTGCGCTGCGTATCGGCCGAAGCGCGCGCGCTGTCGGCCTGCGCCTGTTCGAAATCCTTCTGCGAGATGATGCCGGCGTCGTAGAGTTCGCGCTGGCGGGCCAGCGACTTCGACGCCACGGCACTGTCGGCGGCGGCCTTGCGTGCATCGGCTTGCGCGAGACCGAAGTCCGGCGAGGTCAGCATTGCCAGCGGCTGGTTGGCTTTCACCGTGGCGCCGGGCTGCACGAGGATTTCCATCACGCGGCCCGTGAACGGCGTGGCCACGCGCACCGTCTTGTCCTCGTTCCAGACCAGACGCCCTGGCATCTGCAGCATGCGGTCACCGCCGCTCTGCACAGGCTGGCCTACGATGCCGGCGAGCGTCTTCACGCTGGCCGGGTAGGAAATCGTCTGGCCCGAGATCTTCGGATCGTCATCGTTCTCGGGGGCTTCCTTCTTGCCGCAGCCCGTCAGGGCAAGCGTGCACAACGCCACCACGGCGGCCATTCGTACCGCAGCGATACGAGTCAGACGGAAATCGCTGGAAATACGCATATCAAGGGCGCGACGCATCGGTACGAACCTGGGGAAGCTTGTTGAGATCGGAACTGGTAGCTTGCAGCGCCGTGAGATAGGCCGAAAGGGCCTTGGCATAGTTGCCTTGCGCCTCGAGTGCATCCACCCGGGTCTGACGCAACGCGCGGCGCGCGTCGAGCAGATCCAGCACGCCGCTGGCGCCCTTGGTATAGGCAAACTCGGCACTATTGGCCACGCTTTCGGCAGCGGGCAGTACGGATTCGCGCATCTGCTGCAGCGACGCGCGGGCCGCTTCGAGCTGGGCACGCAGCCGGCCGATGTCGTTCTGTGCTTCGAGCAGGATGCGGTTGCGGTCGTCGAGTGCCGCGTAGTAGTCGACTTCCGCGCGGCGTGCCTCGCCACCATAGCTATGGCGCACGAACAGCGGGATCGACACGAACGCGCCGTAGCTGTTGCCGCTGCCCGTGGTATTGGCTTCGGAAATCGGATAGTGCTCGTACTGAACGCCTACGGTCACATCAGGCACCCGGCCCGCACGGGCGAGGTCGCGCTGCGATGCCGCAGCCGCCAGCCGCGCTTCGGCGGCGGTCACATCGGGCCGGCGCTGGAGCACTTCGGGATCGACCGGCGGCACGGGCGCGTCCGGCGCCGGCCAGTCCGCCACGAGGCGGTTGTCCATCAGCGTGCCGGGCACGCCCATGGCGGCGGCCAGTGCGGCCTTGTCACTGGCGTGATCGGCCAGCGCGTTGCGCAGGTCGCTCTGCGCGCGCAACGTTTCAAGCTGGAGCTTGGTCACATCGGCGCGCGATACGTCGCCCGACTTGAGCCGCGTTTCGTTGGCCTGCTGCGTCCGTCCGTAGAGGCCAACCATTTCGGTCAGCACTTCCACGCGCGTCTGGCTGACCAGCGCCTCGTACCACGCCTGATCCACGCTGCCGAGCTGCTGGGCCACGATGGCCTGGGTCTGCTCGCCCGCAGCAACACTGGCCTTGCGCGCCGCGTCGGTACGCAGATTGCCCTTGTTGGCGGTTTCGATGACCTGATCCACGCGCACCGTGGAGTCCACGGTCTTGCTGCGCCAGTTGCCAGCCCCCACGCCCAGATGCGGGTTGATGTTCGCCACACCCAGGCTCAGCACCGGGTTCGGTCGTTGCGAGGCAATCTGGATATCGGCCTGACTGGCCTCTTCGCTACGGCGCGCGGCAATGATGTCGCGGTTGCAGCGCAGGGCATCGAGACGAGCCTGCGAGAGTGTCAGGGCGGCCTTGGCGGGCGGCGGCACACAAGGGCCATCCGGCGGCATTGGCTCGCTGGCCGCGTGGCCCGCGCTGGCCGCCAGGGCAAGCAGCGTTACCGCGGCAGCTTTGGAAACAACAGAAAAATGCACGATCAATCAGGCTCGATTCGCTAGCGGTCTGCAGTAAACGACCGTGCCAACCGAACGGTGCACCGGGCATGAGACTTTTTATGATTCTGGCCGCCCGGGACACGCGGCCTGCCCGAAGGCGGATGCGCACGATCTCCCACGCGCATTTGATCCCAACGTGATTTCAAATGGCTTACATATTCACGCAAGCCACCGCAATTTCTGCGAACCGTCCGGTCAGGGAAAACACCGATTGGCGGCGCGGGCCCTGCCGTCGCCAAAGGCTTGCCGCGCCACTTTTTGCAGGATTCAAAGCATGCGAGCGGTTTCCGCTGCGGCCACGATGCGTTGCGCGCGATCGAGCACGGGGCGGTCCACCATCTTCCCGTCCACCGCAATCGCGGCACCGTTCGACGCGGCAGCCTGCTGCACCACCCGCTTCGCCCAGGCCAGTTCCTCGGCGCTCGGCGCCAGCCCCGCGTGGACCCCTTCGATCTGGTTGGGATGAATCAGCAGCTTGGCGCCAAAGCCGAAACGCCGGCCGCGCGCGGTATCCGCCGCCAGCGCCTGCGCGTCGCCAATGGCCGTGCACACCCCATCGACAGGCGCCGGCAGGCCGGCCGCCCTCGAATGCATCACCAGCGCACTGCGGAATGCGTGCAGCGGCAGATCGTCATCGGCCACATCGAGGTCGAACATCAGGTCGATGCTGCCAAACAGCAGCCGCGTGACGCCGGGGGCGCGAGCTACTTCGTGGAGGTCCGCAAACCCTGCCGCACTCTCTAGCAGGGCGTGGCAAGGAATGTCCGGCAGCGTCTTGCGGAGCGCGGCCAGCGAAACCGCGTCTGCCTTGGGCAGGACGATGGCCTGCACATGTTGCATCGCGCAAAAATCGAGATCGTCCGCAAAATACGCGGTATCGGCACCATTCACACGCAGCAGCAACGCCACGCCTGCGGCGTCGGCCTGTGCCTGCAACGGTTGCCAGGGCGCCGTCAGGCCATCGCGCGCAGTGGCCTTGGCATCGGGCGCCACGGCGTCTTCCAGGTCGACGATCACGGCATCGGCGCCCGCCGCAATGGCCTTGCCAATGCGCTCTGGGCGCGATGCGGGGACGAACAGATAGCTGCGGGGCACGCGCGCTGCTTTTTTCGTGGAAGTCATCGCGCGTCCTCAGACCACGCCATCGGTATGCAGGCGCGCGATCTGCTCGGCGCTGTAGCCAATCTCGGCCAGCAGGGCATCGGTATGCTGGCCGACTGCCGGCACCGCGTCCATGCGGGCATCGGTCAGGCCGGGCGGCAACAAGGCGGGTACGCTGCCTACCGGTGTCTCGATCTGGCGCCAGCGATTGCGCGCCGCCAGTTGCGGATGATTCCAGACGTCGGCCATGGTGTTGACGTTGGCATTGGCGATGCTCGCCGCCTCCAGGCGTTCCACCACCTCGGCTGCAGTCAATCGACTGAACGCCTCGACGATCCGTGCGCGCAACTGCGCACGGTTGGCGCTACGCAGGCTGTTGGTGGCAAACGGCGCATGCGTGGCCAGTTCGGGTTCCTGCAGCACCACCTTGCAGAACATCGCCCATTCGCGCTCGTTCTGCAAACCCAGCATCACGGTCTTGCCGTCGCCGGTCGGGAACGGGCCATAGGGATAGATCGTGGCGTGCGCCGCCCCGGCGCGCGGTGGCGGCTCGGCGCCGTCGAACGCGTAGTACATCGGAAAATTCATCCACTCGACCATCGATTCGAGCATCGACACGTCGATGCACTTGCCCCGGCCGGTCTGCCCCCGCTCGATCAGCGCCGCGAGGATGTTGCTATAGGCATACATGCCGGCGGCGATATCCGCCACGGAGGCACCGGCCTTGACGCCCTCTTCCGGCGTGCCGGTCACCGACACGAAGCCCGATTCGCTCTGCACCAGCAGGTCATAGGCCTTCTTGTCCCGATAGGGGCCATCGGCGCCATATCCCGAGATATCGCAGACGATCAGGCGCGGATAGCGTTTCGACAGCGTGTCATAGTCCAACCCCAGCCGGGCCGACGCACCGGGCGCCAGGTTCTGCACCAGCACGTCGGTGGTCTCCAGCAGCGCGGCCAGCACCGGTGCGGCATCGGGCGCCTTCACGTCCAGCGTCAGGCTCTCCTTGGAACGGTTGGTCCAGACAAAGTGCGACGACATCCCGCGCACGCGGCCATCGTAGGCACGCGCAAAATCTCCCGGGCCGGGACGCTCGATCTTGATGACGCGCGCGCCCAGATCGGCCAGTTGGCGCGTGCAGAACGGCGCGGCAATGGCCTGTTCGAGCGAGAGTACGGTAATGCCTTCGAGCGGTCTGGACATGGCGGTATGCGGGGCGTTGTGAGCTTTCACGATGCCGCCAATCTACCCGCCAGTGCCGGCCCTGTGAACTTGGCTTTGCGAAAGGGGGCATAAACGGATTCGATAGCCTGCCCCTCCGAATGACACCTCATCACCCGTGCGCCCCGCGACCGACACCACATCGGTAGTTTCCCGAATGTCTGCCCGATGTCCGCGTATCATCGCAGGCTTGGCTGCGCCCCCCGCCCCCACGTTCAACCCGCCGATTCACGATGCCTGACCATTCGCTGCTCTCCGCCCTGCTCATCTTCGGACTCGGAGGGCTGCTCGGCGGCGTGGGAGGCCTGTTCGGCATCGGCGGCGGACTGATCGCGATTCCGGCGCTGGGCCTGCTGTTCGGCATGGACCAGCAACTGGCGCAGGGCACCTCGCTGGTCATGATCGCGCCGAATGTGCTGATCGGCTTCTGGCAATACCGCAAGCGCGCCGATATCGAACTGAAGACCGCGCTGATCCTTGGCCTCTCCGCCGTCCTCGCCACCTATCTCTCCGCCAAGGTCGCCACGTCGATGGACGCCGTACTGCTGCGCCGCATCTTCGCGCTGTTCATGATCGGCATGGCGATCTACTTTCTCTGGCGCCTGCTGCCCGGCAAATCCGTCACGCAACAACAGGCGCGTGTCTCCACCGCGTGGATTCCAGCGGTCGGCGTGGTCGGCGGCGCGTTCTCGGGATTCTTCAGCGTCGGCGGCGGCGTCGTGGCCGCGCCCGCGCTCGTCGGCCTGTTCGGCATGCGACAGGCCGCGGCACAGGGACTCGCCCTCGCATTGGTGACCCCAGGCGCAGTCGTGGCGCTGTTCACCTATGCCCAAGCCGGACATGTGGACTGGTACGCAGGCATTCCGCTTTCGCTCGGCGGCATGCTGACCATTTCCTGGGGCGTCGCCCTCGCCCACCGCATGCCCGAACGCCGCCTGCGCGCCGCGTTTGCGGTGTGTCTGATTGCGACGGCGGTGGTGATGCTGGTGCGGGGTTAGTTCGGCCGCCGAAACACCAGACTAAAGTTATTCGCCGGCATCGCCACCGGTTCATCGCAAGTCAGCCCTTGTGCCGCGCCAAGCGCGACGACGGCTTCCATATCCCGCACACCCCACTCTGCATCGGCAAGGCGTAGCTGGCGGTCGAATGCTTCGTTGGTCGGTGCGGTGTGGGCGTCGTGCCGCCGATACGGACCATAGAGGTAGAGCACGCCGCCCGGTGCGAGTCGCTTGCCGGCGCCGGCGAACAGTGCTTCGGCGGCGGCCCAGGGGGCGATGTGGATCATGTTGATGCAGACGATGGCGTCCACGCGATCGATGACGCCCGGTGCGGCCCATGGTTCGCGGCGGACGTCGATGTCCAGCGGCGTGGGCACGTTCTGCAGTTGTGCGTGGGCGGTCCACGCGGCGATGGATTCGCGGTGCGTGGCATCGGGGTCGCTGGGCTGCCAGGTCAACGTCGGCAGCGCCTTGGCGAAATGCACCGCGTGCTGTCCCGTGCCGCTGGCGATCTCCAGCACCGTGCCCGAAGCCGGCAATGCCTCGCGCAATACGGCCAGGATGGCCTCGCGGTTGCGGTCGGTGGCGGGCGCCATGCGGCGCGCGTTGAGGTCTGCGGCGGGCTGGGTCATGCATTCTCCTTGGGGGTCGGTCTCGCGATGCGTCCGGATGACGACGGCGCACAGGCCACAGGTTAGCAGCACCTGGGTCTCTGCGGCGTCAGCCACCGCGCGGCTGCGCTACACTCGCCGTCTGCCTGTTGCCTGCCTGTTTACAGACCTTGCCCACCTACACGCTTGCCGCCCCGGTTCACGCCGAGATCGAGATCCGCAAGAGCCGCTTCATCGCGCTGGCCGTGCCGGTTCCCGATCGCGATGCGGCCATGGCCGTGATCCATGACCTGCGCACCACCCACCCCACCGCCACGCATGTCTGCTGGGCGCTGCTGGCGGGTGGACAGTCGGGCATGTCCGACGACGGCGAGCCCTCGGGCACCGCCGGGCGGCCGATTCTCGAAGTGCTGCGTCATCACGACCTCGACGGCGTGCTCGCTGCCGTGGTGCGCTACTACGGTGGGGTCAAGCTGGGTGCAGGTGGATTGGTGCGGGCCTACACCGATGCCATCGCCGGTGCGCTCAAGGATGCGCCGCGCGTCGAGCGCATCGCGTTTGCCACGCTGGCCGTGCTGGTGGACTATGCCGACGAGCCGCGCGTGCGCCGCTGGATCGATCAGGCCGCTGCGGACAATTGCTCGCTGATCGATACGGAATACGGCGCGCTGGCGAAGCTCGTTATCCGGCTGCCGGTCACTATGCGCGAATCCGCCATCGCAACGCTACGCGATGCCACGCATGGACGCGCGGCATTTCCGGATGCCGAGGCATGAGCGCAGCAAAGGAAATCGCACACGATGGCGTGGACGACTGCGAATACATCGCCCACCTGCTGCCCGCCAACACCCGGTTTGCAGCGCCGGCGTCCCTCAGCCTGCTCGAAGCGGCGTTGCTCGAAGGATTGCCGCTGCCCAACTCCTGCCGCAATGGCACATGCCGCGCCTGCCTGAGCAAGCTCCACGCGGGCAGCGTCCGGTATCGGATCGAATGGCCGGGCCTGAGCCTCGACGAGAAGGAAGACGGCTACATCCTGCCGTGCGTGGCGTGTCCCACGAGCGACGTCACATTCGAGCCCGTCGGCACGCGTTGAATCACGCGGGATGTTGGCCGCTGACCGAAAAAAAACGCAGCGCGATTTTCAGGGCATCGGGGCCGGACAGGTCCGAGAACGCCTGCCCCGGCGTGCCGCCGCTCCACGCGTGGCGCAAGCCCTCCACCCGGACCAGCCTCAGGTACGGTCTCTCCCCTGCCTGCCAGTCGAATACATCCACCGCGCGCCGCGTGCCACGCCGCACGCGCCTGGCGGGCTGTGCCTCGGGCTTTGGCATTCCAGCGGGTGTCAGTTCCAGCCACATGGCAGCCGTGGCCGCGGCGTTGTCGTAGGTGACCACGTTGTCTTCGTCGCCATGCAATAGCAGCAACGGCGGCGCGCGGCGGCCGGCCAGTGCCACCTTCGCCGCGAGGAGGTCGGGACCGCGTTCGCCGCGCATGGCCTTGCCGGCCTGCGTCGCGTTCAATGCGCTGTAGGGCGCGGCGCCCGAGTGGGAGCCGATGGCGGCAAAGCGGTCGGGGTGGTTCAGTCCCAGCATCGTTGCCATGGCGCCACCCGCCGAGAGACCGAATGCGCAGACGCGATCCGCTACGACGGGATAGCGTCGGATAACGTGGTCGATCATCGCCATCAGCAGCGCGGTTTCGGAGGCGCCGCGCACCGTGGGTCGGAACCAGTTCCAGCAACGCTGGTGATTGGCGTGCGACGACTGTTCGGGCATCAACACCACCCAGCGCGCATCGCGGGCAACGGTCGCCACGCGCGTGCAGGCGGCAAAGCTGGCCGCATCCTGGCCGCAGCCGTGCAGCAGCACGAGCAGCGGTGCGGGCCGGGCCACGGTGACGCCGGGCGGCACGAACACGCGGTAGCGGCGTTGTGCCAGGCGCCCAATGCCGAGGCCGAAGCCCCACTGTCCTTCCTCCCAGGCCCCGCCGCCACGGCTGACCGGTGCCCGGGCAGGCGTCACCACGCCGGTCAGCGCCTGCCGGGCTGCCTTGCCGACCGCCTCGCCCACGGCCTTGCTGACCGACTGGCTTTGCTTCTGCGCGGCCCGCATCATCGGATCGGTCACCGTGCGCGCCATGGTGCGCTGAAGCTGGCGCGCACCGCGTGTCGCCTGCTTGCTCAACGTCGTCCACAACTTCATGCCACCGGTGCGCCGCTTCATGCCGATCAGCCCTTTCGTTTCGTGCTGTCACACATCCGTTGCGATGATGCACGAGTATGGCGGGCAATTGTGTCAGCTTCTCGCGGACGCCGGTGTCAGAACGCGCCGCGCAGGGCCAGTTCGGCACCGAGCAGCAGCAAGCCACAGAAAAACAGCTTGCGGAACCGTTCGGCACTGATCCGGTGCCGCAGCCACTGGCCGAGGAACATGCCGCCCAACGCGGGTACCAGCGCCAGCGCCGACGCGCCCAGCACCGGCGTATGCAGCAATGCGCCGCCCAGCGCCAGGCTCACAGCCAGGGCAATCGTCGAAACCGTGAAGGACAGCCCCAGCGCCTGCACCATGCTTTCCTTGTCGAGCCCCAAACCCTGCAGATAGGGCACGGCGGGAATCACGAACACCCCGGTCACGGCCGTGATGGCGCCGGTCACCAGCCCGGCCAGCGGCCCCATCCAGCGCTCGGCACGCGGCGGCACCGTCAGCTTGACCGCCGCCAGTCCGAGCACCCCGTAGGCGATTAACGCCACGCCCAGTGCGTTGGTCGCATGCGCCATCAGCTTGGCGGGCACCAGGGCCGCGCAAACCCAGGTGCCGACGCAGATCGTCACCAGCAACGGCCACAGCCGCCGGACAAGTTGGCCAAAGCGTGGCCCGCTGAACAACTGCACGACGTTGGTCACCATCGAAGGCGCCACCAGCAGCGCGGCAGCCTGGGCCGGCGGCATGACCAGCCCGAGCAGCCCCACCGCTACCGTGGGCAGGCCGAGACCCACCACGCCTTTGACGAATCCGGCCAGCAGGAAGGTCAGCCCGATAAAGGCGATCTCGTGGCTCGCTTGCAGCATGGTCATGCGAATCGGCTCCCTGTATCAGTGTTCGTGCGCGTCGTGGGCAGCCCGGCTGTCGGCCGGCGCTTCGTCACGCTCGTTCAGGCCGTAGTCGCGCAGCACCTGTGCCACGCGCAGCCGATAACCGGCGAAGACGCCGCCGCGCCCGGCAGCCTGCGCCTGGCGATGATCGAGCGTGTTGCGCCATGTCATCACCGCTGCCTCGTCGCGGAAGAACGACAGCGAGAGCAGCTTGCCCGGCGTGGTCAGGCTCTGGAAACGTTCAACGGAAATAAATCCGTCGATGGCCTCCAGCGTCGGTTTCAGATGAGCGGCGATATCGAGATAGGCATCCTGCCGGCCCGGTGCGGGCTCGACTTCAAAGATCACGGCAATCATCGGGGGCTCCTTCGTTATAGGTATGGTTATGGGTATGCGTAGTCGTCACTGGAACTGCGGAATCCGCGCGTTGACCGAGGGACGATAACGCAAGCCAGGCAATAGCCGTTCGGGCCGCACGCCCCGGTCCAGCAGCGCCTGAACCGTAGACGCAGCCAGCATCTGGGCCAGCGCAGCGCCGGGGCAGCCGTGGCGACCGGTGCCGAATGTCCATGGCCGATCCTCGGCAGGTCCAGCGCCATCGGGATCATGCGCTGCGGCGGCCAGCAGCACCAGTATGGTGTCGCCGGTGCGCAGCGGTTGGCCGCCAATGATGGCATCGGCTGCCATGAAACGGCGCGTGTTCTGCACTGGGGGATCGTCGTGAGCAACTCGGGCGACGCGCGCATTGATATTGTCGCGCGCGGATGTAGGCTCGCGCCCGAGCGCCACCAGCGTGTTGCCGACCAACCCCGCCGTGGCTTCGCACGCCTGGATCATCAGGCCAACGGCATTGGCGATCCACTTCGGCGGCGCGATGTCGGCCAGCGCGGCGTCCTGGCGCAACGCGGCGAGCAGACCATCGTGGGGCGCCGCATCTGCGCACTGCTCGACGTTCCGGGTCAGCCATTGCGCGGCCACGTTGCCGGCTTCCACATCGGCTGCGGAGGCGAGTGGCGACATGGCTGCCGCATAGGTCGCCACGAACCCCGCCATCCGCGTGGATACGTGGCCGTCCTCGTCGTGATGCAGCGGGAGTCCCAGCGTGTCCGCCACAGCGAGCACCGGCAGCGTGAACATCCAGCGCATGGCTTCGTGCGCATCGTCCGACGTGGCGCGCGGCAAGGCAGCCGCCAGTTGCTGCGTCCTCACATGCACGCGATCGAGGTCGAGCCGCATCAGCCGTGCCATCACGATGCCCTTGAGCGCGGCATGCGCGGGCCCATCGTTCATCCGGATCAGCCTGCCGAACAGTTCGCCAGCCGCTGCCCCGGCCAGTGCAGGTGGCACCGCCTGGCCAACCGGCCGTACCCGGGCATCGGAATGGCCGAGCACCTCGGCCACGGCGGCGGCACTGGCGGCCACCCAGAGTTTCAGCGCGGGATCGAAGTGGAATGGCCGTGACTGCGCGAGCTGCCGGTAATACGGATAGGGATCGGCATGGGTAACAGCGGCAATGGGATCGGCGGGCAGCATGGGCGGGGCGTCGATGAAGAATGCACCCATGATCCCAGCATCGGCCCGCCCAATGCTTCGGCATGTCATGAAATATCGAATGTATTCGGGCGCTGCCGCATACCGCCGCGTGGGCCATGCCATCCGAAAGATTGGAGTGGGCATACCATCGCGTAATAGCGGGCGGGACGCGCCGGACCTACTATCAAGTCACCTCTTCGTGAGGACCATCCTCCCTCCGTTGCGCCCGCTCTCCCCGGCGGGCGCTCTTTTTTTTTGCTGCGCAATGGAAAGGGGGCCTGCGCTATGATCACGCGCTTCCCCCAAGACCTGGCCACCGCCGCGCACTCCCCGTGATCCTCGATTCCAAGGCCGCGCTTTCCGTCACCCGTACTGCCACCCTTTTCGCCGCGCTCCTGGCGTTTTCCGCCGTGGCACACGCCAACGACATCGCCTGCGATGCACCGGCCACACCCGCCAGCCGCATCATCTGCGAACACGCGCTCTTCTCGATGGGCTATCAGCGCATCTACAACGACCAGCAGCGCCTGCTGCAGGCTGGCGTGATCTCACAGGCCGATATCGACGGCTTTCGGGCGCGGCGCGACAAGTGCGATACGGCGGCGTGCCTCGATACGGTGTTTTCAGCATGGAAGCAACATCTGGTGGACATCGGCGCCAGCAAGGCGCTGCGAGGCAAGCCGACAAAATAAGGAACACGGGAACCTGATTCCCGCATGAGCCATATCAGACTGTGCAGAGAATCGGGTCTGGTATCCTGCCACGCATTTCCCCCGGCCCGGACGCTCATGAGCAGGCTTCGCCTCTGGTTCTTCATGTTCTGTGTGGTCGCGCTCGGGATCTGCGGGCCGGTGGCCCTTACCACGTGGTTATCGCATGCGTTTGCCGAGCAGATGTTCCGGCAGCGTGTGGACCAGTTCACCGAACGGGCGCTCCAGCGTGTGGAAGCCGTGGCGCGCGATGCCATCGCCGCCGCGCAATCGGCCGATGCATTCACAGGCCACACGTGCAGCGCCGCCCATCTCGACGCCATGCGCGCGTCAGACCTCCAGCATCGCTACGTCCGGCAAATCACGTACCTCGATGACGGGCGCTTCCTCTGCGCGTCGTCGTCGCTCCCTGGCGCCCTGCGCGGTATCGAAGACCAGTCGCGGCCATGGACCCCGCTACCCGAACTCGGCACCAGCTACCGTCCCGCCGGGGCAGCGCTGACGCAGCCCACCATTCAGTTCCGCGTGGGCCGGCACGTGGCGGTGGTCGACGCCCAGTTCTTCATCGACATCGTTCCGCTCGACGCGCACATCCGCCTTGGCATGATCGACACCGGCACGGGCAACGTCGTGGCGGCGTGGAGCGATACCGAACAGGCCACGTTGCAGCGGGCCTGGTCCCGGCAACTCGACGGGCAGGTTCAGGAGGGACGATACCTCGACGTCAAGGCCTCGCGCAGCCTGCCATTCGCCGTGGTGGCCTACGAGCCGTCCGTCGAACTGAACGAGACCTGGGCGCGACTCCTCTATGCCAGCGTACCTTTGGCGCTTGGAGTGAGCGCGCTGGCCACCTGGCTGATGCTGCGCTGGGGCCGGCGCCTGAGCAGCCCGGAACATGCGCTGCGGGGGGGCATCCGGCGCAAGGAATTCTTTGCGGTCTACCAGCCCGTGATGGCGTTGCAGTCCGGTCACTGCATCGGCGCCGAGGCGCTTGTGCGCTGGCGCCTGCCCGACGGACAGATCGCGATGCCCGACAACTTCATTCCCATGGCGGAAGCGACGGGCACCGTCCACGCCATCACCCGCTGCATGGTCGAGGCCGTGCTCGCGGATCTGGGCGCGCAGCTGGCCGCGGATCGCAGCCTGCATATCTCGATCAACCTGTCCCCCGAGGATTTCCGCCGGGCCGATACGCTGCCCTTCCTCACGGCAGCGCTGCAGCGCAAGGGCATCCGCGCGCAGCAACTCTGGATCGAGGTCACCGAGCGGGGCTTTGCCAACGACGCGGCCTGCCGCGAGGCCATCGCCGCGTTCCGCCGCGCCGGGCATCCGACATGGATCGACGACTTCGGCACCGGCTATTCGAGCCTGGCCTACCTGCAGGATCTGGATGTAGACGGCCTCAAGATCGACCGCGCGTTCGTGGAGTCGATGACCACCGACGGCCCCACGCGCGGCGTCGGCCCGCACATCATCGAGATGGCGCGGGCGCTGGATATCCGCATGGTGGCCGAAGGCATCGAGACCGAGACGCAGTGTGCGGTTCTGCAACAGCGCGGCGTGCAGTATGGGCAGGGCTGGCTTTTTGGCCGACCCATGCCTGTGGCGGACTTCATCGATTTCTTCCGCCGGCGCGGGCGGCAGGAGGCCGGCAGGGAAGTCACCGCGGACTGATCCGCACAAGCACAGTCCATCTCCGCGGTTCCGTTTTCACACTTCGGCCTTATACTCGCCGGTTCCAATCCGGACCCATGGCACACGTCAAGCGGCCTGATTGGCATGGCACCAAATCGGGGACAGTACCGGTGCCGTGGGCAGTCAGGCACCAGGTTCATGAATATGCCGACCGGCCAACACGGCGGCAACACAATAACAACAAGCAGGAACAAGGTATTTTTTGGGGCGCAGGAAATCGCCTTCTGGTGGCGCGGCGGAGTCGGCAGCGCGCGACCGACAGGCGACGGGCAGGAACTGATGAAGACAATTCGCAGGGCAGCGCAGGCGCAAATCCCTGTGCCCGCCGATCACCGCAGCGGCGCAACCATTGACGCCTCGCTGGCACGGCTCACCCGGCACGACCAGCTACAGGCCGTCTGCCGCACGGTACGTATCTCTATTCCGATCAATATCGTGCTCGGCGTCAGCGTGCTGGCCGTGGCATGGCATGCCGGGCGCGGCCCCACGGCCAGCGCGTGGTTTCTGGTTTCACTGCTGTTCAATGCGCTGCGTATCTGGCTGTGCCGCCTGCCGCTGGGCAAGGCCGGTGCGGCAACGCAGGCCGAGGACCCGCGCCTGCATCGTGCGGTCAAATGGCATCTGCGGATGCATTGCACGCTGGCCTTTCTCTCCGGGCTGACCTGGGCGGCCATCCCCATCCTGTGCGACGGCTATACGTCGCCACAAGCGCTGTTCTACCTGACCGTGGTCTGCGGCATCACGGCCGGCGCCGTCACGCATGGCTTTGCGTATGCGCCGATTCCCCTCTGCTTCATCACGCCGCCGCTGCTGTCTGCTGCCGCGTGCCTGGTGGTCTTTGGCGATTTCGACCGGTACTGGCTTGCCTTCACTACGGTGCTCTACCTTGCGGCGCTTTTCCGGTGCACGCTCGAAAGTGAACAGCAGATCCGCCATTCGATCCGTCTCAAGAACGAGGCCACGGCGATCCAGCATTCGCTGCGGATTGCTCACGAAGACGCGGTCACCCGCGCGGACGAACTGTGGACGCTGGCCAGCCAGGACCCGCTGACCGGCCTGCTGAGCCGCAGCGGCTTTTTCGACCGCGCCAACAAGCGCTTCATGCAGGGGACCAGCGGGCGTCACTGCCTGCTGCTGCTCGACCTCGATGGTTTCAAGGTCATCAACGACGCCTTCGGCCACAAGGCCGGCGACGGCGTGCTGCGCGAAGTGGCGCGGCGGCTCGAAGCCGTGGCAGGCCCCGACATGATGGTCGGCCGCATGGGCGGCGACGAGTTCATGATCCTTTACGATCCGTTCGAAACCTCGGACTGCCCCTCCAGCCTGGCTGCCCGCCTCATCGCCGCCATACGCGAACCGCTGGATGGCTACGAATACTGCCCGGTCGGCATCAGCATCGGCATCTGCCAGGGTCCGGACCTGAGTCTGGACGACCTGCTGCTGTTCGCGGACGCGGCCCTCTACGCCGCCAAGCGACTGGGGCGCAACAGCCACTATGTCTTCGACGAGGACCTGCGCCGGCATCTCAAGATGCAGCGCGATATCGAACGCGACCTGCCGCGCGCGCTGACGGACGACCTGCTCGAAGTCTGGTTCCAGCCGATCTTTGCCGATGGCGGCACGCGGGTGCGCAGCCTGGAGGCGCTGATCCGCTGGAAGCACTGGCGCCACGGCTGGGTGCCGCCGCCCGAGCTGGTGTCGGTGGCCGCCGCATCCGGGCTGGCCGAGCCGTTGCTGCGCGCCACGCTGGCCAAGGTTTGCCGCCTGTCCAAGGCGATCCACGCGCGCGACGGCCGCAGGATTCCCATCGCCATCAATCTCTCGCCCCGGGAAATGGGCCAGGGCGATATCGACAAGCTACTGCTCTCCACGCTGGCCGAGCACGGCATCGAACCTGCCTTGCTGACGGTGGAGATCACCGAGGAAGTGGCGCTCGACGTGGATGCCGTGCAAGGCAAGCTGGCGAACCTGGCCCGTGCTGGCGTGACCATCGCGCTGGATGACTTCGGCGTCGGCTATTCAGGGCTCGGCGCACTGCGGCAGCTTGGCGCGGCATGCGTGAAGGTGGATCGCAGCTTCATCACCGGCATTGCCGGCTCGCCACGCAACCAGGATCTGATGCGCGCCGTGCTGAGCCTGGGCCGTTCATTCGGTTTCGAGGTGGTTGCCGAAGGCGTGGAATACGAGGCCGACCGACAGGCGCTGATCGACATCGGCTGCAAGACCATGCAGGGTTACCTGCTGGCGCGGCCGATGCCGGAGGCAGACCTGCCGGCCTGGCTGGATGCACAAATGTCGCTGGCCTAGCCGCCGCGTGCGCGGCGGGCTTCGTAGGCTTTCAGGCTGGTCAGGGCCAGTTGCAGCGTGGGCGCCGCCGTCTGCTGCCGGCGCGCCAGCAGGTCGCCAACGATCTGGTCGGACTCGATGGCTGCGCCGCGCTCGATATCGCGCAGCATCGACGCCGTCATCTTCGAACCCTCGGTGAACAGGTTGGTCCGGGCCTGCTGCAGCGCGGGCTCCCGGATCGGGTGCCCATTGGCGGCGGCGATAGCCGCGCATTCTTCCAGCAAGGCTGCAATCGTCTCGCGACCGCGCGGTGCGGCGAGGATATCGCCGATGGCTGCGCGCATCAGGCTGGTGGACGAGGCCAGCGTGGCCAGGAAGAACCATTTTTCCCACATGTCCTGGAGCATCGACTGGCTGTGCTGCAGGTCGAACCCGGCATTGCCGAACAGTTCGGCCAGTGCCTGCGCGCGATTGCTGGTGCCGGACGGACGCTCGCCGAACGACAGGATGTGCATTGGCGAGAGTTGCACGATGGTGCCATCGTCATCGAGCGTGCTGGAAATCATGCAGCGGCCACCCATCACGCGGGCCGCGCCAAAACGGGCGTCGAGCTGGTCCAGGTGGGCCATGCCGTTGAGCATCGGCACGATCACGGTTTCAGGCCCCACGGCTGGCGCGATGCCGTCCATGGCGCTGCCCAGATCGTACGCCTTGCAGCTCAGCAGGATCACGTCATAGGGCTGGGCGATCTGCTCGGAAAGTACGCGCGGGGGATCGGGAATATGAACGTCGCCGTGCGGGCTTTTCACGCGCAGGCCGTGTTCCGCGAGTTGCGCGGCCCGACGGGCACGCACGAGAAACGTGACATCGCGTCCGGCCTGCAACAGCCGCGCACCAAAATAGCCGCCAATGGCGCCCGCCCCAACCACCAGAATTCGCATCTTCGACTCCCCAGGTCAGACCCGGCCATGGCAGCCAGGCGATGGGGCATTGTAGTGGGGGGATGGAATTGGTGCTGGCGGTGGATTTGCGCCACTCTCCCGCGCAGTTTGTTCCCCTCTCCCGCGCGCGGGAGAGGGGTTAGGGGAGAGGGCATGGAGGTTCTGCTTGCCGACATGTGGCAATTTGAACCGCTGGGCCCTCTCCCCCGACCCCTCTCCCGCATGCGGGAGAGGGGAGAAAACAAACTGGGAGCGGTATGTCTTCTTAAGTCAGCAGGTTGAACACAAACCCCAATGCGACCGCCCCGCCCAGTGTCTCCACCACGGCCAGGGCCATCAGGTTGCGGAAAATGCATGCATCGTCTTGCGCGGTCACCATGGTTGTCTCCCTTTGGTTGTCCCAAACGCCCGGGCGGCGCTGGTGCGCTGTCCCGGCCACACTGCATCCTGCGGCTTTAGTAGACTGCAGCGCCGGCGTGGCGAACAGTTGGCACAAACCCGCATGGGGAGAATGCGGATATGGGTCGGCCAAGCCGCCTGGGGCATCGTTGCCGCGTGCATGACACCGAAACCCCCTACAATATCGCCCCGTACAACGGCGGCCGCGTGGCCGCCGTCTGCTTTTGGCTGCACCTGAACTCCTGAATCCCATGACCACAAACGCTTGCGGCGTCGATTTCGGCACGTCCAACTCCACCGTCGGCTGGCTGCGCCCGGGCGCGCCTACCCTGCTGCCGCTCGAGGACGGCAAGGCCACGCTGCCGTCGGTGATCTTTTTCCATGCCGAGGACCCGCTGGTCAGCTACGGCCGCGCGGCGCTGACCGACTATCTGGCCGGCTACGAAGGCCGCATGATGCGGTCGCTCAAGAGCTTGCTGGGCACGTCGATGATGGACGACAGCACCGAGGTCATGGGCCAGGCCATGCCGTTCCGCAAACTGCTGGCGCACTTCATCGGCGAACTCAAGGGTCGCGCCGAACGCTCGGCCGGTCGTGAATTCACCTCGGCCGTGCTGGGCCGCCCCGTGCATTTCATCGACGAGGACGCCGCCGCCGATCAACTGGCCGAAGACACGCTCGCGGAGATTGCGCGCGACGCCGGCTTCAAGGACATCGCATTCCAGTTCGAGCCGATTGCCGCGGCATTCGACTACGAAGCCGGTATCTCGAAAGAAGAACTGGTACTCGTGGCCGATATCGGCGGTGGTACATCAGACTTCTCGCTGGTGCGCCTGTCGCCCGAGCGGGCACGCAAGATCGATCGCCGCGAGGACATTCTGGCTAACGGCGGCGTGCATATCGGCGGTACGGATTTCGACCGTGCACTGAGCCTGGCCAGCGTCATGCCCATGCTGGGCCTGAACAGCCAGTTGCGCAACGGCAAGGCGATGCCCTCCGGCCAGTATTTCGACCTGGCGAGCTGGCACACGATCAACCTGGTCTATACACGCAAAGCGTGGGCGCTTGTGATGGATAACTATCGCGACGCCGCCGAGACCGAGAAGCTCGACCGGCTGATCCGCCTGATTCGCGAACGCGCTGGGCACTGGCTGGCGATTCAGGTGGAAGCGGCCAAGATCGCACTGTCCGAAGACGAGCGCACGCTGGTGGACCTGGGCCGCATTGCACCCGAGACCACGCTGGAAATCACGCGCGAAACGTTCGACGCGTCGATCACCAAGCTGGTGACGAAGACGGCCGACACGGTGAAGGGCATGCTGAAGACCGCTGGCGTCCCGGCCGATGCCGTGGACACCATCCTGTTCACCGGCGGTTCCAGCAGCGTGCCAATGTTGCGCGAGCAACTGGCGCTGTTGCTGCCCGCTGCGCGCCGCGTGGAAGGCGACCTGTTCGGCGGCATCGGTTCGGGGCTGGCGCTGGACGCGGCCCGCAAGTTCGGCTGAGCCGAACCTGAACGAGAAAACTAGAAATCGACCTTTGAAACGCCGATCTGCTGCGCCATCAGCACCAGGTCGGCAAACGTGCGCGCCTGCATCTTGCGCATGGCCTGGCCACGATGGATTTTCACGGTCACCTCGCTGATACCGATCTCGCCGGCAATCTGCTTGTTCAGCAACCCTGACACGGCCATGCCCATGACTTCCGCTTCGCGCGGTGTCAGCGTGGCGTAGTTCGCACGAATCTCCTGGACCTTGCGCAGGCTCCTGCGCCGCAGCCGGTCCTTGGCAATCGCCGCCGCCACCGCATCGAGCAGGTCCTGGTCCCGGAACGGCTTGGCAATGAAATCCTCGGCGCCAGCCTTCATCGCCGTGACCGTCATCGCAATGTCGCCGTAGCCCGTCATGAAGATGATCGGGATATGAATGCCCATCTGGGCGAGGCGCGTCTGGAGATCGAGCCCGCTCGGGCCGCGCAGCCGCACATCCAGCACCAGGCAGCAGGGCACCTCTGGCAGCGGGAAGTCGAGCAACTCCGCCGCCGAGCCGAACAATTCGGCTTTCATGTCGACGGAACGGAAGAGGTTGCCCAGTGCACGACGCAGCATGGCGTCGTCATCGACGACGAGTACCAGGGCGTCATCGACGCTCTCGACATTCTGGATGTCGGTGCCGGTAACGCCAGGCTCCCCGCTCTGCGCAATCACGCTTGCTCTCTCCGTTACGCTGGCCAATGTGGGGCACGATACGCGCGGCGCTCATGGCGTGCCGTCCCCCGGAAGCCCGCATTTCAACACACCCGGCGCCAGGCTGCCACCTATACCATTGTGTGAGGGGCGCGGCACGCCGCCGGGCCTCACCGCAGCGCGCCCCCTGCGCCACGCGCCGTCCCTCCCTGCGCAAACCCATACGAAGTGTCTATGGCGCGGGCTTCCGCACGGGCCTACCCTGCGCGGGCTGCCGTCGGTGAGCGCATCCTCATACGACGTTCGTATGGGTCAACTGCCGCGTACCGCACACGGTAGGCCCGAGGCACCATCGACTAATACGATCAGCCAATGGCCCGCTATCAGCGGGCCAACTAGGCTTCCCGTCGGGTTGCATCGTGCCGTCCGGTCACACCATCAGATGATCGGACGACCCGGAGTCGCGCTGCAACCGGCGCGGACGCCAGGCATATGCCGCGCTGTCCGTGCGTCGCCCCCAACCTGCGTATCAAGGAGCAACATCATGTCCAATCCGAAGCTCGAAGTGCTGACCCCGCAAAACAGCCAGCTGATCATCATCGACCAGCAGCCGCAGATGGCCTTCGGCGTGCAGTCGATGGACCGTCAGGCACTGAAGAACAACGTCGTGGGCCTGGCCAAGGCCGCCAAGATCTTCAACGTGCCGACGACGATCACCACGGTCGAGAGCGATTCGTTCTCGGGCTACACCTTCCCGGAAATCCTCGATGTGTTCCCGGGCCAGAAGACGCTGGAGCGCACCTCGATGAATTCGTGGGACGACCAGAAGGTACGTGACGCCCTGGCCGCAAACGGCCGCAAGAAGGTGGTCGTAGCGGGCCTGTGGACCGAAGTCTGCAACACCACCTTCGCCCTGTGCGCGATGCTGGAAGGCGACTACGAGATCTACATGGTGGCCGACGCCTCGGGCGGCACGACCAAGGAAGCCCACGACTACGCGATGCAACGCATGGTGCAGGCTGGCGTGGTGCCCGTGACCTGGCAACAGGTGCTGCTGGAGTGGCAACGCGACTGGGCACACCGCGACACCTATGACGCCGTGATGAAGCTGGTCAAGGAACACTCGGGCGCCTACGGCATGGGCGTGGACTACGCCTACACGATGGTCCACAAGGCCGAGCAGCGCACCGCCACGCCGCATGAGTCGATCGCTCCGGTCCCAGCACGCTGAAGCGCGCGGCATCGTTTTCACCAGACTTTCAAACGTCCATCTCCTTAAATGAACATGCAAAACAAGACACAGGACGCCGAACATTCGTCGTCGCGTCGCAAGGTGCTGTTGTCGGGTGCGGGCACGGTCGGCGCTGCCGCCGTGGCCGCGGTCACGCTTGGCGCCCCTGCCACGGCCGCTGCGGCCGGCAAGCAAGGCGCATCTTCCCATCACTCCTCCGGATCGAAAGACATGAGCTACATCACCACCAAGGACGGTACGCGCATCTTCTACAAGGACTGGGGCTCGGGCCGTCCGGTCGTCTTCTCGCAC